>NZ_JAPWHT010000420.1:0-9067 GCF_027270795.1 Streptomyces sp. ActVer | reverse complement strand
GCCGGCGCAGGTGGCCGTCGAGGGCGTCCTGGCTCGGCGCGGGCGCGCCGGGGCGGGCCCGGAACGGCGGGGGCGTAAAGAGCGTGTCGCGCTCCGCCCGGTCGCCGGGCAGGCCGTTCAGGCGCATCAGCTGGGCGGGCGTCGCCCCGGCACGCGAGCGCAGGCGTGCCGCCTCCCGGCGGTCGAGGCCCGGTTGTGCCGCGGCCTGCCTCAACGTCGTGGAGAGCGCGTCGAAGAAGCCGTTGCCGCGGCCGGCGGGCGTGCCCTGGGTGTAGGTGGCGCCGTCGGGTGCGGTGAGGACGCCGTCGCGGTCGAGGCGGTAGCGCGGACCGCGGCTGTCGGTGGGCGGCAGCCAGGGCGCGATGGTGTGGCTGCGGTGGGCGGGCGGCTGCTCCGACGCCGGGCGCGTGGTCTCCGCCCTGGACGTCTCGGTCGTCGTACCGGTCGTACCCGTCGTCCCGGTGGTCCCGGTGGTCGTACCCGAATCGACCGCAGTCGCCGGCGCGGGCAACGCCGTCGCGACCGGCGCCGGGGTGCCGGTCGGCAGCGCCGCGTGGAAGAACCCGTCGGTGGCGAAGAGGACCGGGTCGGCGGCCGGGCCGACAGCGGCCGGGTCGACGCCGTGCGGGAGGTGGACCTGGTCCCGGCCCCCCCCCGTCACCACGGTGATCGGCGTGCCCAGGACCCTGGCCGCGAGGGCGGGCAGCAGGTCGGCGCCGCCGTGGTCGCCCGCCCGGCGCTCGGGCGGAGACGGCCGGTCGGGCGTCGATGGGGTGTCGTCCTGTCGCGGCTCGCTCGCGAACGGGCGGGACAGGGCCGCGGTGGCCAGCGCCACCCGCTGCGCGGGGGCCGGCCAGTAGGTCTGCGGGAGGCGCCCGAAGGCGTCGAACTCGGCCTGCTGCGCGGGGGTGAACACCACGCCTGCCGCGTCGAGTTCGGCCTGGGTGAAGGTGTCCGCGGCGTCCAGGGCGAGGGCGTCGAGCAGGTCCTCGTTGCCGTCGGCGCCCAGTTCCCAGGCGAGGCGGTCGCGGGCGGCGCCGATGGCCTCCGCGGTGACCACCGGGTCGCTGGGGTCGCGGCCGAACCGGTCGGCGAGGTCGTCGCCGAGGAGGTACGGCAGACGGCCGCGGGTGTCGGCGGAGGCGAGCAGTGCGTGGAAGAACGAGGCGCCGTCGTGCGGCATGTCGTGCACCTCGCGCACGGTGGTGCCGTCCGGCGAGGTGAGGGTGCGCGGGGCCGTGTCGGTGGCGTCGGTGATCGTGTACGGCTCGGGGGCCTCGGAGCGCCAGTCAGGGGCGGTGTACTCCTGCGGCCGGTCCGGCACCGTGACCGAGGCCGAACCCTGATGGTGGGCGGTGAGCCGGGATGCCGCGAGCTGCAGCCGGTGGTGGTCGGCGGCGGCCGCGTCGGTGCGCTGGTGCCAGCGGTGGACCTCCTCGCGGGCGGCCTGCCAGGCGACGACGGCGGGCGACCAGGGCATGTCCGGCGGCAGGTCGGTCGGCGGGCCGGAGTTGTCGTCGCCGAGCGCGGTCTGTTCCTCCGCGCTCAGGTCGAGCCACGTCTCCCGGGCCCGTGCCCGGGCGTCGTAGTAATTCTTCTCGGCGGTGGCGAGGTCTGCGGCCGCCTTGGCCTGGCTGTCCCAGGCCGCGAGGACCTCGTCGGGGAACGTGGAGTCGTCCAGGAGCCCGTAGTCGCGGGCGATGTCCTCGCGCAGCCAGACCAGGGCGGTGGTCTCGGTCTCGGCGGCGCGCGGCCCGCGCTTGGCCTTGCCGAGCGCGTGCAGCGCGCGGCTGTCGGTGTACCGGTGGTCCACCTCGGCCACCGACAGCCAGGTCACCGGCACGGCGAAGAGCATGCTCCGGTCGGTGACGACCTTGATGTGGGTGCCGAGGGTGGTGTCCGTGGCGCCCTTGAGTGTGGTGCCGTCGTTCGTCCCGGCGATCGGGACCGTGGCGCCGGGGTTGGTGACACCGGCGTTGCTGTTTCCTGCCAGCGGCGCGGTGCCCACCGCGCCCTCGACGTTGTCGGTGATGCCGGCTTCGAGCGCGTCGGAGGTCTTCGCCCGCTGCATGGCCTCCATGCGGGGCTTGTTCTCGACCGCGAGCAGCCGGGCGCCGCGGCGGTGCATCTTCGCGTAGAGGCGGGAGTCGGCGGTGTGGGACTGGCCGAAGAGGTGGGCGGACGCCTGGGTGGGCAGCGCGGTGCCGTTCGCGCCGAGCGCCTCGCGGAAGCCGGAGGTGAGACCGACCTGCGAGGTGGCCTCCTGCTGGGCCTGGGCGGGTGCGGTGCCGAGGCCGGTGAGCGTGGTGAGCCGGGCGGTGCGCACCCGGCCGGCGACGGCCTTGCCGGTGTGCCGCTTGCCGAGGTCGGTGTCGCCGAGGCCGTCGGCGCGGGCGGTCGCGATGGTGAGGGCGTCGTGTACGTTGCCCGCGCCGCGGATGTCCACGGCGAGGATGCCGGAACCGATCGTGTCGTCGAAGGGCAGGACGTCCGGGTCGGCGCTGCCGCCGGGGTCCCCGGCGGCGGAGGTGCGCCAGGTGGCGATGCCCTCCGGACGGGCCTGGGTGGCGGTCAGTACCCGTACCGAGCGCTCGGGTTCCGGTATGTCCTGCTCGGTGAGTGCTCCGTCGTCGCCTTCGCCGACCGGGGTGAGCAGGCTGGCCGGGAGGACCTCGTTGAGACTGCCGACGGGGACGGAGGAGACGCCGGGGGCGAGCGCGTCGCCGGTCGAGTCCGTCATGACGACGGTGAGGGTGTAGCCGGTGACGACCTCGGCGTGGGCCTGGGTGGTGGCGATGTTCGGCATCGAGGTGGTACCGGCGGTCTGGGTCCGTACGCTCGACCGCGCCTTGGCCGCGGTGCCCTGGAGCGAGGGGTTGGCGATGAGGATGCCGTCCTCCGCCGCGCGCTGGCCGCCGCTGAGCGTCACGTCGGCGCCGCGGTCCTGGGAGGCGCCGGCGGCGTCGTCGCGGGCGGTGGTGCGGTAGTCCTCCAGTTCGTAGCCGGTGCGCAGTTTGTCCACGGTGGTGGTGACCGGGGTCAGGGTGAACTTGAGCTGTCCCGGGCTGCCGCCGACGGGCAGGTGGAAGGGGTCGGACCAGGTGCGGTAGCGGACCGGGAGGGTCATTCCGTCCGTCGTCAGCTCGTGCAGGTGCGCGGCGAGGAAGTCCGGGGAGAGCCGCTGGATGACCTGTTCCCGGTCGTGCCCGGGCACCCCGATCCGCTCCAGCTGCGTCAGCAGTTGCTGCGCCGCGGCGCTCGCGTCGAGCTGACCGCTGGGGTGGGTGGGGAAGCGGCGGAACCGCAGGTAGGGGGGCAGACGGTAGCCGCCGCCGAGGTTGTGCGGGGTGTCGGTGCCCAGGCCGTCCGGGGCGAGCCCGGCCTCGATGACGTCCTGCATCGGCAGGTGGAACATCACGGCGTCGCGGATGCGCTGCAGCGCGGCGGCGGCCTGGCGCGGGGAGAGACTGTTGCCGAGCCGCTGGGAGATACGCCCGGCCGCGGAGCTGATCCCGGCCCCGGCACGGGTGCCGATCGCGCCCATCGCGGCCGTCCACCGGTCTCGTACGGCGACGGTCTCGGCGGCGTCGGCGACCACCAGGTACATCCGCCCGGCGTAGGAGAGGGTGGTGTTACGGCCCCGGGTGACGGTCTGCGAGACGCTGCGGCCCTTGCCCCAGGCGTACTGCAGGGCCGCCGAGTAGGAGCCGACCACCGCGGGCTGGCCGGGTGCCTGCTGCAGGGGTGTGTCGGCGCCCTGAAGGCCGAGGGTGGTGCGGGTGACAGTGCTCGCGGTGCCGTTGATGCGGTGTTCGTTGCCCACGGTGGTCTCGGAACTGGCAGGCTTCGGGTCGCTCTTGACCCGGAAGTTGCTCAGCTCGCCGCGGATCGCTCCCTTGAGGTAGTGGGTCCGGAACGGGCTGGCGCCGTTGAGTCCGGGGATGCGGGAGCCGAACGGGCCCAGGTACTGGCCGAGTTGGCCGGCCACGCTGAGGTTCGCCATCGCACGGCGCAGCGCGGTGCGTACCGGGGCACCGGGTGCGCTGACGTGCCAGGAGGTGCCCGAGGCACGGTTGGCGGTGTCCTGCATGAGCTGCTGGCGCTCCGGGCCCCCCTCGGCGCTGAGCACCACGTGCGGTGCACTCAGCAGCTTCTTGGTGAGCTGGTGGTCGGGGGATTCCGTCGCCGGCATGGGGCGGGTGCCGTCGAGGAGCTGGTCCGCCTCGGCGGAGGAGAGCTGCTGCGGCGCGGGGGTGGTCGTCGTGGCAGGGGCCGGCCCGGTGGGTGGCGGGTCGGCGGGCGCGTAACGGTCGGAGCCGTGTGCGGACGGGACGGCCAGTTCCACCCGGCCCACGGTCTCGCTGCCGCGGCTGAACAGCGGGCGTTCCTCGACCTTGCTGACGAAGACGCCCGTGCCGAGCAGGCCGATCGAGGCGAGTCTGGCCCAGCCGCGCGGGCGGCGGTGGCCCTCGAAGGTCGCGCCCAGTTCCACCTGGTAGCTGTAGAGGTCGGTGCCGGTCTGGAACATCAGGTGGTCGTGGGCGACCGCGACGGTGTTCCTGGTGGCCTTCTGGTCGGTCCTGGCGTGCCGGAGCCCGACGGCCACGCTGCCGGCCTGACGCGGCAGCCCGACCCCCTCCACCTTGTCGTGGTCGCGCGGCCCGACGCCCATCTCGACACCGCCGGAGAGGGTGACGGCCGCCTGCTGCCCCTGGCCGGAGACCTCGGTGCCGATCACGGCGTTGCGCAGCGAGCGCTCGCTCATGGTGGTCTCGAAGCGCCGGTCGGTGAGGCGCGCCTTGAGGATGAGGGTGTGGTGGCCGCGGCGCACCTTGCCGTCCTCGGTGAGGGTGACCGGCACCCCGGTGGTGGTGAGGTCGTCCAGGCTCTGCGCGAGGCTGGGCCGGTTGAGCGCCTCGCGCACCTGCCGGTCGTTGTGGAGCGCGGTACGCATGCGCCCGTCGCCGTACCAGAACTTGGCGAGGCGCGGATGCCGCAGCATGAACGGTGGGACGAACAGCGACGGGTACGAGCGGTGCAGCGTGTCCAGGACGCTGTCCGCGAAGGCATTCATGGGGTTCTGGGGCGGAGGCGGCTGAGCCTGGGTCTGCCCCTGCTGGGTCTGCGGCTGCCCTTGGGTCGTGGGCTGCGTCTGGGGCTGCAGCTGGCCCTGCGGGCGGATGGGGCGGAAGCCCTCAGCGCGGACCTGGCCGCTCAGGTGGACCGGGTCCTCCCGGGTCAGGTACCACGGCACCGGCGGCTCGGCGTCCGGGTTGGGGCCGGTCTGGCCCGGCGTGCGGCTGTCCCAGCCCGCGAGGCGGCGTGCGTCCTGCGTGGAGATCCAGTCCAGACTCACCACCCGGACCGGCCGGGCCGCGGAGGACGGTTCGCCGGGCTTGCGCACCATCAGGGTGCGCTCCACCCGGTAGAGCGCGACCGGGTGGTTGCGGACGCGCCCGGTGGTCTTGCGGGCCGCGTCGACACCGAGGTAGTGCCCGCGCCCGGTGGAGATGTCCGCGCGGACCAGGGGCCCGCCCTGGAGGCGTACGTCGGTCTCCGGGCCCGCGATGGTGTAGTTGGGCCCGGCGGTCACCTGGAAGCCCAGCCGGGTGTCACGAACGTGACCGCGCTCGTTCTGGTACGTGGTCTGCGTGAGCTCGCGCAGCTCCGCCTTGACCGACTCGGTGACGAGGGTGGCCCGGTGCGGCACCGACCGCTCCACGATGAGGTGCCCCAGCGGGTGCTGTCCGCTGCCCTTGGTCAGCTCGGGCCCGGTGACCGGCCCGGAGAACCGGCCGAACAGCCCGAGCAGCCGGCCCGGCCGGACGTACGAGACCAGCGTGCGGTGCGCCGAACTCCCGGGCCGCGCACCGGAGATGGCGAGTGCCATGTCCTCCGGCGGGTCCACCAGGTGCAGTCCGGTGGTGTCGGTCATACGCGGCTCGACGCCGTTCGGGAAGGTGAGCGTCTTCGGCGCCCGCTCAGGTCCCTTGTAGGGCACGGTGAGATCGTCCGGCAGCCGCCAGCTCAGCCCGTCGCGCATCGCGAACTCCGCGGTGTGCACCTGGGTCCGCTGCCAGTCGGGTTTCATCAGAGCCGGAGTGACCGGGGTCGTGGGCGTGGGCGTGGCCGGGGTCGTGCCGGTGGCGGGCGTGCTCGTGGTGGTGCTGCCGCTCGGCCCGCTGTCAGAACCGGTGGTCTTCGGTGCCTCGGTGACGCGGTCCACCCGCACCCGGTAGTGGACGTCGTCCAGGTGCAGGTGCGAGCCCTCCCAGTTGCGCCACTCCGACTGGTTGTAGGCCTGGGTGCCCTGGGCGTAGTCGGTCTTGCGGGTCCAGCCCAGCGAGAAGCCGATCTTCAGCAGCCAGTTGAGGGGCGGTCCCATGCTCAGGCCGCCGGCGATCCGGCGCCCGAAGCCGACACTGCGCCCGCCGCCCGTACCGGCCTGGCCGCGCCGCATGGTGTCCACCCGGACGGTGGCGTCACCCACGTTGGAGAAGCGTTCCCAGCGGTGGTACGGGATGGCCTCGACGGTCATCTCATGGCCGACCCCGGACTTCTCGCGGCCCACGAAGCGCGCACCGCGCGGGGCGGTGAAGGCGTCCGGCTGCTGGATCAGCAGGCGCAGCAGCTCCGCCTCGTCGAACTGGTCACGCAGCTTCTTCGGCAGCTTGCCGAGGATCTCCTCGGCGACCTGCTCGGGCGAGCGCAGGGTCGTCTTGCCGAGGCCGGTGAGGAGCCCGGTGGGCCGGCTCCGCGCCGTCCCGGTCGGCCGGGCGGGCGGGGGCATGGTGCCGTCGCCGGGGTCGGCGTCCGGGTTGATCAGGACCATGGGCAGCCGGGTGCCGTCCTCGAAGGTGACGGTACTCGGCGGCGGGCCGGGCGTCCGGGCGTCCGGCCCGGTGAGCAGCCGGGCCGGGCGGTACCGGTCGAGCTGCGTCTCCAGCGGCACCGGATCGCCCCGGTCGGGGGTCTCGGTGTCGGAGCTGTCCAGGTCGGTGACCCCACCCATGCTGCGCAGCCACTCCCCGAACGGATCAGAGTCCTCCAGGTCCTGGGTGGCCGGGTCCTGGAGCGCCGGGTCCTGGGTGACCGGAGGCGGGGTGAGGGACGGGTCCGGTACGGGGGTGAGCGGGGCCGACGCCGGCACCAGCGCGTCGTAGTGGTCGGTGCCGTTGTAGGCCAGGTGCAGGGTGCCGCCCTGGCCGCCCGGGTGGAGGTTGGTGACGAAGGTGGTCCCCGGCGACTGCCGGTCGGGCTGGACGAGCCGCAGGTCGAGGTCGAGGGTGTGGGCCAGGGCCTGCGGGAGCAGGTCGGCGAAGGGGGACGCCCACAGTCCGGGGATCTCCGCCGCCACGGCGATCAGTTCCTCGGTGCCGAGTTCTCGGGCGTCGGCCGGGGTGGGCGCGACGTCGGCGAGGTCCGGGTAGCCGCCCTCCCGGAGGATCTGCTGCCACCGGGCCGCGTCGCCGTCGTTGACGACCGCCTGCGCGATCCGGTCCCAGTCCTGGTTGATCTGGTTCTGCTCGTCCGCGTCCTCGACCCCGGCGATGGCGGTCATTCGCAGGTCGTCGACGACGGCGAGGACCGGGTCCGGGGTCGCCTCGGCCGCGGCGGCGGCCAGTTCGGACCCCCTGATCCGGTCGCTGAGCAGGCGGCGCAGGTTGGCGACGTTCAACGCGGCCCAGGCGGGCGGTATGTCGTGGCTGCGTGCGCTGTCCAGGGCGCTGCGGAAGAGGCAGTTCCCGCCGCTCGGGGTCTCCAGGCGCCGGAAGGCCTGGCCGTCCGCGTGCAGCACGGTGTCCGGGCCGGCCGACGTGGTCTTGCTGAGGAGGGTCAGGTCCTCGGCGATGCTCTCCGGGCGGCTCGGCGCGGGCGCCAGATCGGGCCTGCGGCGGCCCAGTTCGGCGGTGTCCTCGGAACTGAGGCCCAGCTCGGACAGCGGCAGCGGGGCGTCGGACAGCGACCAGGTGACCTGCGCGGAGGGCGCATAGGACAGACCGCGTACGTCCTGCGGCGAGACCATCGTGGTCGGCGGGAGCGCGGGCGGCGGCGGGGGCACCAGGGCGTCGAGTGTGGTGTCGGGCCCGGCGGTGCTGCGCAACTCGGCCGCGGCACGCAGGAATTCGGTGTACTGCTCGACCGTCGGTTCGGCGGACGGATCGATGCCGGTGCCCGTCACACCGGCCCGGTCGACGACCATCCGGCGCAGCAGGTCCTGGGTCATCCGGCCGTCGCCGTAGCGGGCGGCGGTGTCCGGGCTGAGCCAGCGCAGGCCGTCGACGTAGGCGAGTCCGGCGAGCAACTCCCGGTTCTCCGGCCGCTGTTCGGCGTCCGTGCCGAGGGTGTCGCGCAGTGTGCGGACCTGCTGGAGGGTACGGGCCTGTGCGAAGGCGTCGGCTGGTTCCGGACCCGCATGCAGACCGGCGTCGCGTGCCAGCGCGTCCAGGTCGGCGCCGCTGGGCTCCGGGGTGAAGAGGCGCCATGATCCCGGCCCGTCGGGGCCCTCGGTGAGTACCGCGCGGACGTTGCCGTCCTGGTCCCTGGCCGTGCCCACCTCGGTGGTCGGCGCGTACACCGGGCGGCCGGTCCGGTTCGCCACGTGCTGGGCCACCGGCAGGCCCGCCACCTTCGGCTGCTGTCCCGTCTCGCAGGAGAACAGCACCAGCGGCCGCTCCCGGTCGCCGTCCTGCGCCCAGGACCTGAGGACCTCGCCGAGCTGCACACCGCTGACCTTGACGGTGGGGCGCGCCGCGTCCTCGGTGCCGAGGGTGACGGTCCGGGAGGTGCCGTGGCTCGTGAAGTAGTCGGCGCCGTTCTCGGTGTCCGAGCCTGGCAGCGCGGTCGGCGGGCCGGTGAACACGGTACGGCGGACGGGCGGGTCCGCCACGGCCTGCGGGTTCGACGTGGCCGGGGTCGTCGACGTGGTCTCTGCCGCCGGCGTGGGGGACGGGGAGACCGACGTGGTGCGTACGCCGCGGAAGGTGTCCTGGTCGAGGAGTGCGCGACGCCCCGCACTGTGCGCCGTGTCGTCGTCGGCCGGGCTCTGCGAGATGGTCAGCGTCTG
>NZ_JAPWHT010000041.1:0-38761 GCF_027270795.1 Streptomyces sp. ActVer | reverse complement strand
GGGGGTGCGGCGGGCGTCGGGGAGCCGGCGATGGCCGGGCCTGGAGCTGGAGCTGGAGCCGTGGCCGGCACCGGGGCTGCGGCCGGGCTTGCGGGTGCGGGGGCAGGTGTGACGGGTGTGGGCGTGGGCCGGGCGGGTGCGGCGGGCCCGGGAGAGTCGACCGTTGCCGAGCCGCCGACCTCGCCCGTGCCCGGGGAGCCCGACGTCTCGGCGGACGGGGCGACCCGGGGCGACACCTGTCACCTCGACATCGTCGACCGCTGGGGCAACATGGTCGCGGCCACGCCCAGCGGCGGCTGGCTGCAGTCCAACCCGGTCGTGCCCGAGCTGGGCTTCCCGCTCGGCACCCGGCTCCAGATGGCCTGGCTGGACGAGGGGCTGCCCAACTCCCTCACGCCGGGCCGCCGTCCGCGTACGACGCTCACGCCCTCGCTCGCGCTGCGGGACGGGGTGCCGGTCATGGCCTTCGGTACGCCGGGCGGCGATCAGCAGGACCAGTGGCAGCTGCACTTCTTCCTGGCCGTCGCCCTGCGCGCGGAGGTACGCGGCGGCCTGGACCTCCAGGGCGCCATCGACGCCCCGAACTGGCACAACGACAGCTTCCCCGGCTCCTTCTACCCGCGCGGAATGCGCCCCGGCAGTGTCACCGTCGAGTCCCGCACCGACCCGGACGTGGTGGAGGAGCTGCGCCGCCGCGGCCACGACGTCCAGGTCGGCGACACCTGGTCCGAGGGCCGGCTGTGCGCGGTGGCGCGGGACCCGCGGACCGGGGTGCTGTCGGCGGCCGCGAATCCGCGGGGGATGCAGGGGTACGCGGTCGGACGCTGAGGCTGGTCCCCGGCCCGGTCCCGGTCCCGGCGTGGCTCACGCGGCGCTGATCTCGTAACACCCGTTGTTCATGGTGATTCCACCCGGGATACACCGGACGGGTGTGGATTGTCAGTGGCGCGTGCTCTCATGGAGGCATGATCCAGGACATCGAAACCATCGACGAGTTTCTCGCACACCGCACAGCCGACGTGGAAGAGGCCGTCCGTACGGCGGCCGCCACGGAGATCATGCCGCGCTTCCGGCAGCTCGCCGCGCACGAGATAGACGAGAAGACCGGCCCGCACGACCTGGTCACGGACGCCGACCGCAAGGCCGAGGAGTTTCTCACCGAGGCGCTGGTCAAGCTGCTGCCCGGCTCGGTCGTCGTGGGCGAGGAGGCGGTCCACGCCAACCCCGCGACGTACGAGGCGATCAAGGGTGACGCGCCGGTCTGGATCGTCGACCCGGTGGACGGCACCCGCCAGTTCGTCCACGGCGACCCCGGCTTCTGCACCCTGGTCGCGCTCGCCCACCGTGGCGTCCTGCGGGCGTCCTGGACGTACGCACCGGCCCGTGGCCAACTCGCCGTCGCCGTCCGCGGCAAGGGCGCCCTCCTCGACGGCGAACCCCTTCGCGCCGGCTCGCCCGCCCCCGGCCGTGACCTCGAAGTGGCCACGTCCCACCCGGACTACACGACGGACGACCAGAAGCGCGCCCTCCTCGGCCTCTGGACGGATGGCGTCGGCCCGCGCGCGTGCGGCTCGGCCGGACTGGAGTACCTCGCCATCGCCCGGGGCGAGTTGGATGCCGTTGCGTTCTCCTGGGAGGCGGCATGGGACCACGCGGCGGGTCTCCTGCTCGTCGAGGAGGCGGGCGGCGCGCACCTGACGCTCGCGGGTGAGCCCTTCCGCATAACCGGCGGCAACACGCTTCCGTTCACGGCGGCTCGGGACGCGGCCACGGCCCGCCGGGTGCTCGGACTGCTGTCGGGCGGGGCCTGACCTGTGACGGCCCGGGGCTGAGGCGGGGCTGCCGGAGGTCCGGCATATCCTGATCCCCAGTGGCCGTCGGCTGACAAAGGAGTCCGAAGGTGCCGTCGATGCTCGATGCCGTCGTGGTGGGTGCGGGGCCGAACGGCCTGACGGCTGCCGTGGAGCTGGCCCGGCGCGGCTATTCCGTGGCCGTCTTCGAAGCGCGCGACACGGTCGGGGGAGGCGCTCGCACCGAGGAGCTGACCCTGCCCGGCTTCCGGCACGACCCGTGCTCCGCCGCGCATCCCCTGGGCATCAACTCGCCCGCGTTCCGCGCGATGCCGCTGGCGAGGTACGGCCTGGAGTGGCTGCAGCCCGAACTGCCCATGGCACATCCCTTCCTGGACGGCACGGCGGCCGTGCTGTCGCGCTCCGTGGCGGAGACGGCCGCCTCGTTCGGACCGCGTGACGCGGGCACGTACCGCAGGCTCGTCGAGCCGTTCACGCACACCTGGGACACCCTGGCGCGGGACTTCATGTCCCTGCCGCTCACCGCGCTGCCGCGAGACCCTGTCACCCTCGCCCGGTTCGGCCTGGCCGGACTGCCGCCCTCGACATGGATGATGCGCCGGTTCCGCGACGACCGGGCCAGGGCCCTGTTCGCCGGACTGGTCGCGCACGTCATGGCCCCGCTGGGCGGAATCGCCACCGGCGCGGTCGGTCTCGTCTTCGCGCTGGCCGCCCACGCACGGGGCTGGCCCGTCGCCCGCGGCGGCTCCCAGTCGATCTCCGACGCGCTGACCGCGTACCTGAAGGACCTCGGCGGCGCAGTCCACACGGACTACGAGGTCAAGCGTCTCGACGACCTGCCGCCCGCGCGCGCGTATGTCTTCGACACCTCGCCCACGTCGCTGGCCCGTATCGCGGGCTTCGGGCGGTACTACGAGCGGTTCCGGTACGGGGCGGGCGTCTTCAAGGTCGACTACGCCCTCGACGGACCGGTGCCGTGGACCGCGAAGGAAGCCCGGGCCGCCGGCACGGTCCAGATCGGCGCGAGCAGCAAGGAGATCGGCGCAGCCCTGCGCGCGGCCTCCCGGGAGGGCCGTGCCCCGGACGCGCCGTTCCTGATCACCGTGCAGCCCAGCGTCGTCGACCCGTCCAGGGCACCGGCCGGGAAGCACGTGTTCTGGGCGTACGGACATGTGCCGAACGGCTGGACCGGGGACCTCACGGACACGATGGAGCGCCAGCTTGAGCGGTTCGCGCCCGGCTTCCGGGACCGCGTCCTCGCCCGCGCCACGGCGGGCCCGCCCGAACTCGCCGCGCGCAACCCGAACTACGTGGGCGGCGACATCGCCTGCGGCGCGGCCTCCGGCCTCCAGCTGATGCTGCGTCCCAAGCTGTCCCTGTTCCCGTACAGCACCCCGCACCCGGCGGTGTTCATCTGCTCCTCGGCCACCCCGCCCGGCGCGGGCGTGCACGGCATGTCGGGGCACAACGCGGCCAAGGCCGTGTGGAGGAGACTGCGCCAGTCATGACCGCCATCGAGTTCGTCCAGGGCGACATCACCCGGCAGAGCGTGGACGCGATCGTCAACGCCGCGAACTCCTCCCTGCTGGGCGGCGGAGGCGTGGACGGCGCCATCCACCGGCGCGGCGGCCCCGAGATCCTCGCCGAATGCCGCGCACTCCGCGTCGGCCACTACGGAAAGGGCCTGCGCACGGGCCAGGCCGTCGCCACCACGGCGGGCAAGCTGGACGCGCGCTGGGTGATCCACACGGTCGGTCCCGTCTTCAGCCGGAGCGAGGACCGCTCGGAGCTGCTGGCCTCCTGCTACCGGGAGTCGCTGCGGGTCGCCGACGAACTGGGCGCGCGGACCGTCGCGTTCCCGGCCGTCTCCGCCGGTATCTACGGATGGCCGATGGAGGATGCCGCCCGCATCGCGGTCGGGACGGTACGGGACACCGGGACGGCGGTCACCGAGGCCAGGTTCGTCCTCTTCGACGAGCGGGCGTACGAGGCGTTCACCGCGCAGCTCCGCTGACCTGCCCTCAGGATCACACAAAGTCCGACAGGGTCATTGCTCCGATTGTGTTCGGGTCCTAGTGTTTTCTGTGGCTCAGTAGGTGTCTTTGTCCTCAGCGGTCGCATTCTGTCCTGACGTCAACTTCCGTCTGTCAGTCGCTTCGACCAGCTCGACAGAGCTGACGCTCCCTCAGTTCGCGCACCCCACATGTCGTACCGAGGAAGGCCACAGTCATGCCGCACCCGCACCCGCACGCCCAGATGCCTCCCGTCAGCCGCCGTCGACTGCTTGAGGGAGGGGCCGCCGCCCTCGGTGTGCTCGCCCTGCCCGCGTCGTCCGCCCCGACGCACGCGGCCGAAAGGCCCGGGGCCGCAGCCGGCACACCGGAGTGGAACGGCGCCATCGACGTCTTCCGGGTGGGGACCGAGCCGCCCCACACCACACTCACCCCCTACGCGGACGTCGGACAGGCTCTGGCAAGCGACCGCACGCGCTCGCCGTACCGGATGAGTCTCGACGGGAAGTGGAAGTTCGCCTACGCCGACCGGCCCGACGACCGGGACACCGACTTCCACCGCACGGACGTCGACGACAGCTCCTGGGACACCATCCCGGTCCCCTCCGCCTGGCAGGTGCACGGCTACGACTTCCCGATCTACATCAACATCACCTATCCCTACTGGGGCCCCAACGGCCTGGGCGAGGAGCCGCAGCCGCCGGCCGCCCCGACCCGCTACAACCCCGTGGGCCAGTACCGGCGCACCTTCACCGTCCCCGAGGGATGGGACGGGCGGCGGACGTTCCTGCACTTCGAGGGCGTGAAGTCCGCCCACTACGTGTGGATCAACGGCGAGTTGGCGGGCTACAGCGAGGACTCGTACGTCCCCGCCGAGTACGACATCACCCCGCACCTCAAGCCCGGCACCAACCAGATCGCGGTGGAGGTGTACCGCTACTCCGACGGCGACTGGCTGGAGGACCAGGACATGATCCGGCTGAGCGGTATCTTCCGCTCGGTCCACCTGTACTCCACACCGGCCGTGCACCTGCGCGACTTCAAGCTTGACACCCCGCTGAGCGACGACTACAAGGCCGCCGAACTGTCCGTCACGGCGAGCGTGCGCGCCTACGGAGACGGCAAGGACAAGCGCAAAGGCGAGGGCAGGGGAGACGCCGACGGCAGCGGGCGGTACTCCGTCGAGACGCAGCTCTACGACGCGCGCGGGCACGCCGTCTGGTCCCGTCCGCTGCAGAAGGCCGTCGACCTCGGCTCGGCCCCGGCCGGCGAGGACGTGACCGTACAGGCAGCCAGGGCCGTGCCCGCGCCGAAGCTGTGGTCGGCCGAGGACCCGTACCTCTACACGGCCGTACTGCGGCTGCGCGATCCGGCGGGCAAGGTCGTCGAGACGCTCTCGCACCGGGTCGGCCTGCGCGAGTTCGCGCTCAAGGGCGGGCTGATGCGCATCAACGGCAGACCCGTCTCCTTCCGGGGCACCAACCGGCACGAGATGCACCCCGACCGCGGCACCGCGCTCACCAGGGCGGACCTCGTCAGGGACATGGAGATCGTCAAGCGGCTGAACATCAACACGGTCCGCACCTCGCACTATCCCAACAACACGCTCTGGTACGAACTCGCCGACGAGTACGGCCTGTACCTCGTGGACGAGACCAACCTCGAAACCCACGGCATCCGCGGCGAGTACCCCGGCAACCACGCCGACTGGAGCAGGGCCTGTGTGTCCCGCGCCCAGAACATGGTCCACCGCGACAAGAACCACGCCTCCGTCGTCATCTGGTCGCTCGGCAACGAGGCAGGCGGCGGCAGCACGTTCGTCGCCATGCACGACTGGATCCGCTCGTACGACTCCACCCGCGTCATCCAGTACGAAGGGGACGACCGGCAGGGGATCAGCGACATCCGCTCGGAGATGTACGACAGCCCCGCGCGCGTCGAGCAGCGGGCGAAGGACACGGCCGACACCCGTCCGTACGTCATGATCGAGTACTCCCACTCGATGGGGAACTCGACCGGCAACTTCCAGAAGTACTGGGACATCATCCGCCGCCACGACGTTCTCCAGGGCGGCTGGATCTGGGACTTCGTCGACCAGTCGCTGAGCTGGCCGACCCCGAGGCGGGTGCTGTTCACCGAGGCCGGGCCCGGCAGGGTGCGAGGCGAGATCCAGGCGGGCAGCGCGACCTTCGACCGTGAGAAGGGGCTCTCCGGCAGCACGGTCTTCGCCCGTGACACGGGCCTCGACATCACCGGCTCGCTGACGCTGGAGGCCTGGGTCACCCCGTCCGTGACCGGCTACCACCAGCCGCTCATCGCCAAGGGCGACACCCAGTACGCGCTGAAGCAGTCGGACAGGACCCTGGAGTTCTTCATCCACGGCGGCGGCCAGTGGATCACCGCGAGCTGGGCACTGCCGGACGACTGGACCGGCAAGGAGCATCACGTCGCGGGCGTCTTCGACGCGGAGGCGGGCACGCTGACCCTCTACGTCGACGGGGCGGCGAAGGCCACCCGGACCACCACCCGGCGGCCCGCCAACAACACCGCACCACTGTCGCTGGCCACCGATGTCGACAACCCGACCCGGGAGTTCAGCGGCACGATCCGGCGGGCGCGCGTGTACGCCCGCGCCCTGTCCGCGACCGAACTCGCGTCGGACGGGCGCGGACCCGGCGACGACGGGGTGCGGTTCTGGTTCGACGCGGCCACCGTCAAGGTCACCGAGAAGCGGCCGAAGGAGCGCACGTTCTTCGCATACGGCGGCGACTGGGGCGACCACCCCAACGACGGGGCCTTCGTCGCGGACGGCATCGTCACCGCCGACCGCGGACACACGGGCAAGGCCGCGGAGGTCAAGCAGGTCTACCAGGCGATCAACGCGGCACCGGCGTCGGGCAAATCCCTCGCCGTCGGAGCCGCGGTCACCCTCACCAACGAGTACCTGTTCACCAATCTCCGTGAATTCGACGGGAGTTGGAGCCTGGTCGAGGACGGCGAGGTCGTACGGCGCGGGAAGCTGAGCCGCGCCCAGCTGGACGTCCCGCCGCTCAGCAGCAAGGACATCACCGTGCCCTTCAGGCTGCCGGCCGACCCGGAGCCCGGCGCGGAGTACTTCCTGCACCTTTCCTTCACCACCAAGGAACGCACGAAGTGGGCGAAGGCCGGTTTCGAGGTGGCCAAGAAGCAGCTCCCGGTCGACGCCGACAGCCCGGCCGTGCGGCCCGTTCCGCTGGAGCGCGTGCCCGCCCTTCGCCATCAGGACGGCGAACGGTCCATCACGGTCCAGGGCAAGGGCTTCTCCGTCACCGTCGACAAGCGCACGGGAGTCATCACGTCGTACGAGGCCCGCGGCACCCCGCTGATCACGTCCGGGCCCGTGCCGAACTTCTGGCGGGCACCGATCGACAACGACAGGGGCAACGGCCAGCACGTCCGCAACCAGACCTGGCGCGACGCGGGGACCCTGCGGAAGGTGACGGACGTGAGCGTGCGCGTCCTGCGCGACCGGGCCGTCGAGATCAAGGTCGCGGGGACCCTGCCCACGACCACCGAATCGACGTACACCACGACGTACACGGTCTTCGGCAACGGCGAGATCAAGGTCGACAACACCCTGCACCCGGGTGCGGCGAACCTGCCGTACATCCCGGAGGTAGGCACCCTGTTGTTCCTGCCGGGGCGGCTGGAGCGCCTGCACCACTACGGCCGCGGCCCGGAGGAGAACCACTGGGACCGCAACACCGGCACCGACGTGGGCCTTTACTCCGGGACCGTCTCCGGGCAGTGGACGTCGTACATCCGCCCGCAGGAGAACGGCAACAAGACCGACGTCCGCTGGGCCGCGCTGACCGACCGCGGTGGCGCCGGGCTGCTCGTCTCCGGCGAACCGCTCCTTGAGGTCAACGCCTCGCACTTCACCCCGGAGGACCTGTCGGTCGGGACGCGCCACGACTACCAGCTGACTCCGCGGGACGAGGTCGTACTCCGCCTGAACCACCGGCAGATGGGAGTGGGCGGCGACAACAGCTGGGGCGCGCACACGCACGACGAGTACAAGCTCTTCGCCGACCGGGACTACTCCTACACGTACCGACTGCGTCCGTTGACCGACGTCGACATGGCGATGGCGGCCTCGCGGCGGCCCACGGCGGGGGAGTTCTCCGGGTAGTACGGCAGGGAGTTTTCTCCGACGAAGTCCTCCGACGAGTTTCTCCGAGGAACGGCGACACGCCCGCCGTCCGGTCTCCGATGCTTTCGATCTTGTGTTTGGTGAGACGTAGGCTCGCCACAGCAGGGGAGAACGGCTCGGGGACCGTACGGGGTGGGGCATGGTGCACGACGACGAACTGATCGGGCCGGTGCCGGAGTTGCTGAAGCGGCATGCCGCGAGGGCGGGCGACCGGGTCGCGTTCTCGGACTCCGCGCGTGGTGTGACGTACGGGGAACTGGAGCGGCGCACAGGGAGGCTGGCCGGTCACCTGGCGAAAGCGGGGCTCCGTCGGGGTGACCGGGTCGCGGTGCTGCTGGGCAACTGCGTGGAGCTGGTGGAGAGTTGCCTCGCTGTCACGCGGGCGAGCGGGATCGGTGTCCTGTTGAACCCCCGTTCCTCCGACGCGGAGCTCGCGCACCTGCTGGCGGACAGCGGCGCCTCGGTGATCGTCACGGATCGGGCGCACCTCGGCCAATTGGCAAGGCCGCCAACGGAGTTCGGCCGTCTTCGCGTGCTGATCACCGGAGCGGGGCCGGTGCCCGCGGAGGCCCCCGACGGGACCGTACTCCTCGATACGGCGATTGCGGACGAGGGGGCCGAACCGGCGCGCGACGATCTCGGGCTCGACGAGCCGGCCTGGCTGCTCTACACCTCTGGAACCACTCACCGCCCCAAGGGAGTTGTGTCCACCCAGCGCACCGCGCTCTGGTCGGCACAGGCCTGCTACGCGCCCATCTTCGGGCTCTCGCCCGGGGAGCGGCTGCTGTGGCCGCTCCCGCTGTTCCACAGCTTCGGGCACTCGCTCGCCGTACTGGGCGTCGTCGCCACCGGCGCGAGCGCGCACATCACCGGGGAACTCCTGCCGCCCGGTGGGCTGTTGCGCGTACTCGACGAGGCGCACGAGCGGCCCGAAGGACCGTTCACGCTGATGGCCGGTGTCCCCGCGACCTACCACCGGCTGGTGTCCGCGGCCGGGGAGAGCGCCGGACCCGCGCGCACCGGACTGCGGCACTGCGTCGTCGCGGGCGCGCCGAGTCCGCTGTCGCTCGCCCGGGCCGTCGAGGAGGTGCTCGGGGCACCCCTGCTGGACGCGTACGGCAGTACTGAGACGTGCGGGATGATCGCCGTGAACCGGCCTGACGGGCCCAGGGTCGACGGCTCGTGCGGGCCTCCGGCGCCCGGCATGGACGTACGGCTCGTCGATCCCCGCTCCGGACACGACGTCGCGGACGGGGACGAGGGCGAGGTGTGGGTGCGCGGACCCGGGCTCATGGCCGGCTACCACAACCAGCCCGAGGCGACCGACGCCGCGCTCAAGGACGGCTGGTACCGCACCGGGGACCTGGCCCGCCGGGTCGAGCACGGCCATCTCGCCCTCACCGGCCGGGTCAGCGAACTCATCATCACGGGTGGCGAGAACATCCACCCCACCGAGATCGAACAGGCCCTGCTCAGCTGCCAGGGAGTGGCCGACGCCGTCGTCGTGGGCGCCCCGCACGACGTCCTCGGCGAGGTCCCGGTCGCCTTCGTCGTGCCCGGTTCCGACGGGCTGGACGCGCAGCGCGTGCTGAGGATGTGCCGCACCCTGCTGTCCGACCACAAGGTGCCCGCGGAGATCCACGAGATCGCCGCCGTGCCGCGTACGGCGTCCGGCAAGATCGCCCGCCGCGCGGTCGTCCCGGGTCCCGCACGGCCCGCGCCCGATCTCCGTTTCCAGCCCGAAATACCCGAAGCGCCCGAAGCGGTCGGAGTACCCGCAGTCGAAGTGCCGGAAAAGCCGGGCCTGTTGAGCGCCTCGGCGCTGCGCGAGCGGCTTGCCCCCCTCTCCGCGGAGGAACGCGAGCGCGTGCTGCGCGAGACCGTGCTCTCCGTGACGGCCGAGGTCCGCGGCGAGCAGCCGTACGAACGGCCGCACGCGGAGCGCCCGTTCATCGAACTGGGGCTCACTTCCCTGGGTGCCGTCACGCTGATCGAGCGGCTGGGCGCGGCGACCGGGCTGCGGCTGCCGACCACGCTCGTCTACGACTGCCCGACCCCCGCCGACGTGGCACGCCACCTGCGGACCGCCCTCTTCGCCCAGGGGACAGCGGGTGCCGAAAGCCGCGCGGCCGACCCGGGCGAGGACGACGACCCGGTGGTCGTCGTCGCCATGGGCTGCCGCTACCCCGGTGACGTCGAGTCGCCGGAGGACCTGTGGCGGCTGGTCTCCGAAGGCAGGGACGCCGTCTCGGAGTTCCCCACCGACCGTGGCTGGGACCTGGCCGCCCTGTACGACCCCGATCCGGACCGCCTCGGGACGTCGTACGCGCGCAGTGGCGGATTCCTGCACCGGGCCGCCGAGTTCGACGCCGGCCTGTTCGGGATCTCGCCGCGCGAGGCGCTGGCCATGGACCCGCAGCAACGACTGCTGCTCGAAACCTCGTGGGAGGTCTGGGAACGCGCCGGGATCGACCCGGCGTCCCTGCGCGACAGCGACACCGGCGTGTTCGTCGGCGTGATGTACGCCGACTACGCCGACCGATTCGGCACCGAGCCCCACGAGTTGGAGGCCCATCTGGGCCTGGGCTCGGCCGGCAGTGTCGCCTCAGGGCGGATCGCCTACACGTACGGGCTGCGCGGCCCGGCGATCACCCTCGACACCGCGTGCTCGGCGTCGTTGGTGTCGCTGCACTGGGCGGCGCGTGCGCTGCGCTCCGGCGAGTGCTCGATGGCCCTGGCGGGCGGTGTCACGGTGATGGCGACACCGAGGTCGTTCACCATGTTCAGCAGGCAGCGCGGACTGTCGCCCGACGGCCGCTGCAAGTCGTTCTCCTCGTCGGCGGACGGCACCGGCTGGGGCGAGGGCGTCGGGCTCGTCCTGCTGGAGCGGCTGTCCGACGCGCGGCGCAACGGGCATCCGGTGCTGGCCGTGCTGCGGGGTTCCGCCGTCAACTCCGACGGGGCGTCCAACGGGCTCACCGCACCCAACGGCCAGGCTCAGCGGCAGCTCATCACCCGCGCACTCGCCGACGCCGGGCTCCGGGGGAGTGACGTCGACGCGGTGGAGGGGCACGGCACCGGCACGAAGCTCGGCGATCCGATCGAGGCGGGCGCGCTGCTGGCCACGTACGGACAGGACCGTGCCCCGGAGCAGCCGCCGCTCTGGCTGGGCTCGGTCAAGTCCAACCTCGGGCACACGCAGGCGGCCGCCGGGGTCGCCGGAGTCATCAAGATGGTGCAGGCCATGCGGCACGCGGAACTGCCCGCGACACTGCACGCCGAGACACCGTCCCCGCACGTCGACTGGGCCTCGGGCCGGGTGGAACTGCTGACCGCGGCCCGGCCCTGGCCGTCGTCGCCCGACCGGCCGCGCCGGGCGGGCGTGTCGGCGTTCGGGATCGGCGGGACCAACGCTCACGTGATCCTCGAAGAGGCGCCGGGGGCCCGGGAAGGGGCGCCGGGCGTCCGCGAAGAGACGCCGACGGTCCGGGACGAGCCGCTCGCGCCGCCCACGGACCGAGGGCAGGGCGCTCGGACGGCCGGGCGTGCTCAGACGGCCGAGCGTGCCGAGAGGGCCGACACGGCTGATGCGGCGGCGACGCCGCTGCCCCGGGTGCCCTGGCTGCTCTCAGGAGCCGATGAGCACGCCCTGCGCGGCCAAGCACGTCGGCTGGCCGCCGAGTTGGCCGCCAGGCCCGCCGCGCTGACCCCTGCCGACTCGGCCGACATCGCCCTCTCGCTCGCCCTGTCGAGGTCGGCGCTCACGCATCGCGCCGCCATACCCTCGGGGGAACGGGAGTTGGCGGGACTCCGAGCCCTTGCGGAGGGTGAGCTGATCCCCGGAACCGTTCAGGGCGTCGCCGACCCCGGCATCCGCACGGCGTTCCTGTTCACCGGGCAGGGCGCCCAACGCGTCGGCATGGGACGGGAGTTGGCCGACTCCTTCCCCGCCTTCGCGACCGCCTTCGACGAGGTGTGCAGAGCACTCGACGGACGGCTCGAACGCCCGCTGCGCAAGGTGGTGTTCGTCGAGGACGGTTCACCGGACGCCGCGCTCCTCGACCGTACGGACTTCACCCAGGCCGCTCTGTTCGCCTTCGAGGTGGCACTGTTCCGGCTGCTTGAATCCTGGGGCGTACGGCCCGACTTCCTGGCCGGACACTCGGTCGGGGAACTGGCCGCGGCGCATGTGGCCGGTGTGCTGGACCTGCCTGACGCCGCCGCCCTCGTAGCGGCCCGCGGCCGCCTGATGCAGGCGCTGCCGGAGGGCGGGGCGATGGTCGCGCTGAACGCGGCCGAGGACGAGGTCCTCCCCGTACTGACCGATCTCGGTCTCACGGACCGGGTCGCGATCGCCTCCGTGAACGCGCCGCGCTCCGTGGTGATCTCCGGCGTGAGCGACGCCGTGCTCGCCGTCGCCGACACGTTCGCGGAGCGTGGGCGCAGGACCGTACGGCTGCGGGTGAGCCATGCCTTCCACTCGCCACTGGTGGAGCCGATGCTCGACGAATTCCGGGGTGTGGCCGAGGAGTTGACGTACCGGGCGCCACGGATTCCGGTGGTGTCCACCGTGTCGGGGCGTCCGGCCGACGTGGAGGCCGGAGAGCTCTGCTCGGCGGAGTACTGGGTACGCCATGCCCGTCTTCCGGTGCGGTTCGCGGACGCCGTGCGGTGGCTCGGCGAGAACGAGGACGTCGGGGCCTTCCTGGAGGTCGGTCCCGGCCCTGTGCTCACTGTGGCGGCCGAGGGCGTGCTGTCGCGTCCCGGCATCGGCGGCGGTGCCGAATTCGCCGCGGCCGTCGGGCAGTTGTCGGGTGAGCCCGGCCTGCGGGAATCCGAGTCGCTGGTGTCGGCCGTGGCCCGGCTGCATGTGCGCGGTGCGGGGGCCGACTGGGTCGCGGTGTTCGCCGGTTCGGGGGCGCGGCGGGTCGATCTGCCGACGTACGCCTTCCAGCGGCGGCGGTACTGGCTGGACGCTCCCCGTGCGGGTGCGGGTGCGGGCGCCGGTGTCGGGGCCCGGGCCGACGCGCACCGGCATCCGCTGCTCGGCCCGGCGTTCACGGTGCCGGACACGGACCGGACGGTACTGTCCGGGCGGCTCTCGACGGTTGCACAGCCCTGGCTCGGCGACCATGTCGTCGCAGGGAGGGTACTCGTCCCCGCGACCGCCTTCGTGGAGATGGCCGTCCGCGCCGGCGACGAGGTCAGCTGCGCCCGCCTGGACGAACTCGTGGTCGTGGCGCCGCTCGTGCTGTCCGGCGGTGCGGGGGTACAGGTCCAGGTGGTGGTCGGTCCGGGGGACGACTCCGGGCGGCGTTCCGTCGACATCTACTCGCGGCCGGACGAGCCGGGTGAGCCGGAGGCCGCGGAACAGGGCTGGACCCGGCATGTCACAGGGGCGCTGAGCGGGGCGCCTTCGGCGACGACGGACCCGTCGGAGAGCGACCTGAAGGTGTGGCCTCCCGAAGGCGCCGTGGAAGTACAACTCGCCGACGCGTACGTGGCGTTGGCGGACGGTGACCTCGGCTACGGGCCCGCTTTCCAGGGCGTCCGTGCGATGTGGCGGCGGGGAGCGGAGCTCTTCGCGGAGGTCCGGCTCCCCGAGGAACAGGCCCCGGACGCCGCACGCTTCGGCATACATCCGGCCCTGCTGGACGCGGCGGTGCACAGCATGCTGCTGGCCGGGCCCGGATCAGAGGCTGGGTTCGGCTCCGGGCGCGACTCGGGTTCCGTACGGCTGCCGTTCGCGTGGAGTGGTGTGCAGTTGTACGCCGACGGGGCGTCCGAGGTACGGGTGCGGCTGACGCCGACGGCGCCGGGGGCCGTCACGGTGACGCTCGCCGACACGGCGGGGCGGCCGGTGGCCGGAGTCGAGTCACTGGTCACCCGAGAGCTGCCCGGCGGCCAACTGGATTCGGCGGACGAGGTGGTGCGGCGGGCGTTGCTGCGCCCCGACTGGACATCGGTTGCGCCGGTTGCGCCAGTTGCGCCGGTTGCCAACCCGCCTGCCGACTTCGGTGGCGGGGCCTGGACGGGGCTGGGGCCGGACGAGTTGGGCCTCGGCGCGTACCTTCCGTCGGCGGGTGACGCGGGCCTTCCGCTGGCCGGAAGGCCCTCCACGCCCGACGTCCTGGTGCTCACGGCCGTCACTCCCGCCGCGACCCCCGATCCGGTCTCCGCAACCCATCAACTGACCGGCAGGATCCTGGAAGCACTGCGGACCTGGCAGGCCAATCCGCAGGCGGCGGGATCGCTGCTGCTCGTCGTGACCCGGGACGCCGCCGCACCGGTCCCGGACCTCGCCGGAGCCGCCGTATGGGGTCTGGTACGCACAGCCCAGTCGGAGATGCCGGGCCGTGTCGTCCTGGTCGACGTGGACGGACGGCCGGAGTCCTTTTTTACTGGACCGGGCCGCTCTCCGGGCCGCCGACGGGCTCGTACCACCGTTGTTGCGGGGGCTGGTACGCACCGGGCGACCGGCGGCCACCCCCGGCACCGGAACCGGCGCGCAGGTCGCGGCGGAGCAGGGAGCATGGCGCGAGCGGATGGCGGGGCTGCCCGACGGGGACCGGGAGGGCGCGCTGGCGGAGCTGGTGCGTGACACGGTCGCCGTGGTCCTCGGCTACCCCGACGGCGACGCGCTCCCCGTCGGCAAGCCCCTCGCCGACCTCGGATTCGACTCCCTGATGGCGGTCCAGCTCCGCAACGCGCTCACCACCGCCACGGGGCTCTGGCTGCCCGCCACGGTGGTGTTCGACCACCCCACGACGGACGCGCTCGCCCGGCATCTGCTCGACTTGATCAACGGCGAAACGCCCGAGGCGGAGGCAGAGGCGGAGGCCCAGGAACGGAGGCCGGATCCGAATCTGAGGCAGAAGCCGTGGCCGGATCAGAGCCCGGACCAGAGCCCGGATCACGGCCCGAATCACGGCTGGGATCGCAGCCCGGATCACGGCCCGGATCCGAAGACGCAGCCCGGCCCCACCCCCACGCGGACCGAACCCGTGACCCGCCCGCCCCAGACCCTCGCCGCCCTCTCCCGCACGCTCTGCGCGAAGGGTGAGGTGACCGCGGGCATGCACATGCTGTTCTCCGCGTCCCTTGCGCTGCCGACGTTCGGCGTGTCCGAGAGCCGGGAGCACGCCCTGCCACCGGTCCGCCGGGCCGAGGGTCCCGCCCGTCCCGTGCTCGTCTTCCTCGCCGGGCACCATCCGCCGTTCGCCGTACCGGGAGGGGAGTTCGCCGACTTCCACCGCTGCTTCGACGGCGATCGGGACGTACTGGAACTCCCGCACCCGGGCCTCGGCGCGGGCGCCGCCGTGCCCGCCGACCGGGAGGCGCTGGCGCGCACCCACGCCGAGACGGTGCTGCGGCACGTCGGCGACCGGCCCTTCGTGCTCGTCGGTGCGTCCACGGGCGGCGCCACCGCCCACGCCGTGACCCGGGAGCTCGAACGGCTCGGGACGCCTCCCGCGGGCCAGGTCCTGCTCGACACGTACCTCATCGACGAAGAGAACAGCCGCAAGGACTGGCTGCTCGCCCTGCCCGCCGCCGTCGCACCCCGCCTGTACGAGGACACCGGCGTCGCCGCCATGGGGGCGTACACGCGGCTCTTCATGGACTGGGACCCGGAACCGGTCGCGACGCCGACCCTGCTGGTACGGGCAACGCAGCCCACGCCGGAGATGGCGGCCGGACCGGACGCGGACCGCTGGCGGACCTCGTGGCCGCTGCCGCACGAGAGTGTGGACGTCCCGGGCGACCATCTGACCCTCCTCCGGGAACACGCCCGTACGACGGCGTCCGCGGTCCGCACCTGGATCGTCACCCTCGGCGGGACGGAGGAAGACGTCCTCAGGTAGCCGAGGCCGGCGTCTGGCGGAGGCAGTCGCCCTCAGGTAGATGTCGGATTCTCGCCAGCCAGTGCCATGACCATGGCCGATGCTGGGAGGTATGCAGAACGGGATGCACACCGACACCGAGCGCTGCGTACGCGCCGTCCAGTCGAAGGACGCCCGCTTCGACGGGTGGTTCTTCACTGCGGTGCTGACCACGCGGATCTACTGCCGACCGAGTTGCCCCGTCGTGCCGCCGAAGCCGGAGAACATGACGTTCTACCCGAGCGCCGCCGCCTGCCAGCAGGCCGGGTTCCGGGCCTGCAAGCGGTGCCGCCCCGATACGAGCCCCGGCTCGCCCGAGTGGAACCAGCGCGCGGACCTCGTGGCCCGCGCGATGCGGCTCATCAGCGACGGGATCGTGGACCGCGACGGCGTGCCGGGCCTGGCGACGCGGCTCGGCTACAGCACCCGGCAGATCGAACGGCAGCTCCTCGCCGAGCTGGGCGCCGGACCGCTCGCCCTCGCCCGTGCCCAGCGCGCCCAGACGGCACGGCTGCTCATCGAGACGACCCCGCTCCCGATGGCCGACATCGCCTTCGCGGCGGGCTTCTCCTCCATCCGCACCTTCAACGACACGGTCCGCGAGGTCTTCGCCCTCTCACCGAGCGAGCTGCGCACCCGGGTGCCGAAGAACCGGGCCAGCTACGCCAACTCATCAGGCACACCAGGGGTGTTGAGCCTCCGCCTGCCCTTCAGGTCCCCGCTCAACCCCGACAACCTCTTCGGCCACCTCGCCGCCACCGCCGTACCCGGCGTGGAGGAGTGGCGCGACGGCGCGTACCGGCGCACCCTGCGGCTGCCCTACGGCCAGGGCGTCGTCGCGCTCACCCCGACGGCAGACCACATCGGCTGCCGGCTCACCCTCGGCGACATGCGCGACCTGACCGTCGCCATCAGCCGCTGCCGCCGCATGCTCGACCTCGACGCCGACCCGGTCGCGGTCGACGACCAACTGCGCGCGGACCCACTGCTGGCCCCGCTCGTCGACAAGGCGCCGGGCCGCCGGGTGCCGCGTACGGTCGACGAGGCCGAGTTCGCCGTACGGGCCGTGCTGGGCCAGCAGGTCTCCACGGCCGCGGCCCGTACGCACGCGGCCCGTCTGGTCGCGGCGCACGGCGAGGCGGTCGACGACCCCGAAGGCGGGCTCACGCATCTCTTCCCGTCCGCGGAGTCGCTGGCGGCCCTCGACCCCGAGGCACTCGCCATGCCGGCCACCCGCCGGGCCACCCTCACCACCCTCGTCCACCAACTGGCCGACGGAACGCTCCACTTGGGCGTGGAGAGCGACTGGGCGGAGAGCAGGGCCCGGCTGCTCGCACTGCCCGGTTTCGGGCCGTGGACCGTAGAGGTCATCGCCATGCGCGCCCTCGGCGACCCCGACGCCTTCCTGCCCACCGACCTCGGAGTCCGGCGCGCTGCCCAGGAGTTGGGCCTGCCGTCCACCCCGGCCGCGCTCACGGCGCGCGCCGCGGACTGGCGGCCCTGGCGCGCGTACGCCGTCCAGTACCTGTGGGCGACCGACAGCCACCCGATCAACTTCCTTCCCGCATGACTCCGGCCCGAGGACTTCAGTGAAACAGCACACCGTGATCGACAGCCCCTACGGCCCGCTCACCCTCGTCGCCACCGACGGCGTCCTGTCCGGCCTCTACATGACCGACCAGCGCCACCGCCCGCCCGAGGAGACCTTCGGCGAACCGGACGACACACCCTTCACCGAGGTGATCGACGAGCTACGGGCCTATTTCGCGGGCGAGTTGAAGGAGTTCACCGTCGAACTCCACCTGGACGGAACCCCGTTCCAGCGCTCCGTCTGGGAACGGCTCCGGAAGATCCCGTACGGCGAGACCCGTTCGTACGGCGAACTCGCCGACGCCCTCGGCAACCCGAACGCGTCCCGCGCGGTCGGCCTCGCCAACGGCAAGAACCCGCTCGGCATCATCGTGCCCTGTCACCGGGTCGTCGGCGCCAACGGCAGCCTGACCGGCTACGGCGGCGGCCTGGAACGCAAGCGGCAACTGCTGGACTTCGAACGGGGGGAGGCGGACACCGCACTGTTCTGAGTGGGGTGACTGCCCCCGTTCCCCGTTCCCCGTTCCGCGAGCCGATCAGTCGGCCAGGCCCCGCAGCAGCTGGGGCAGGGCCGTGCCGATCGGCTCCCGGATGACCTCGTCGGCGCGATCGTCGTACGGGGTCGGCTCGGCGTTGACGATGACGAGCCGTGCGTCGTGGTCGGCGGCGATTCCGGCGAGGCCGGCGGCGGGCTGGACCTGGAGGCTGGTGCCGACGGCGATGAACACCTGGCAGGCCTTGGTGATCGCGACCGCCTCGCCGAGCACCACCGGGTCGAGCCGCTCGCCGAACATGACGGTCGCCGACTTCAGGATCCCGCCGCAAGCCAGGCACGGTGGGTCCTCCTCCCCGGCCTCGACCCGGGCGAGGGCGTCCTCCATCGGCCCCCGCGCATGGCACTTCGTACACACGAAACTCCGTGCGCTGCCGTGCAGTTCGAGCACCTTGCGCGCGGGCATCCCGGCCAGCTGGTGCAGCCCGTCCACGTTCTGCGTGATCACCCTGACCGGCACCCCGGCCCGTTCCAGTTCGGCCACGGCCAGATGCGCGGCGTTCGGCTCCGCCTGCAGCGTGCGGTTCTTCCGCCGCATCTGCCAGGACCGGCGCCGGATCTCCGGATCACCCATGTAGTACTCGTACATCACGAGCTTCTGCGCCTCGGGATCCCGCTGCCACAGCCCGTTGGGGCCGCGGTAGTCCGGGATCCCGGAGTCGGTGGACACACCTGCGCCACTGAGCAGGGCGACGAGCGGCTTGTTCATGGGCCGAGGGTAGGTCGCGTGCGCATGCGGAGCGAGCGGATATCGGGCGCCTGCACAGTACGCGTCGCGCCGGTCACCGGGGCATGTGGGCGGCGGAGGTGAGGAATCCGGAGACTCAGGCCACGGGACGCCCGTTTTCCAGTTCCGCCGTCCCCGCGCCCGTCGCGAGCACGTCCAGTGAGGCGCGTACCCGGCCGCCCAGGGAACCCGAGATGTGCTCGGGGAGGTCCTCGGGGGCCACGAGGCGCCAGGACAGGAGTTCCTCCTCCTGGAGCCGGATCGCCTTGAACTGGTCCTCCGACAGGACGCCTCCGTCGTACAGGTACGCCACGATCGGCGGTCGCGTCGTGGCGGGCACCCAGTCGACGGCGAGCAGTCGGCCGATCTCCAGGTCCAGGCCGATCTCCTCCAGCGTCTCGCGGTGGGCGCCCTGCCGCGGGGTCTCGCCGTCGTCGGACTCGACGGTTCCGCCGGGCAGCGCCCAGCCGTCGCGGTAGTTGGGCTCGACGAGCAGCACACGGCCCTCGGCGTCACGGAGGAGCGCGGCGGCGCCGACGAGGACCCGGGGGAGTCCCGCGATGTACGTGGCGTAGTCAGGAGTCGTCATTGGGGCAGCGTAACGAGGCAGGACCGGCGCCCGGGCAAGATCACCCGGGAGTAATCCTTAAGTGGTCACCGCCCCGGCGGTCAGCGCGTCACGGCCCCGGCGGACAGCTCGGCACTCACCGCCAACCGCACGGTCCGCTCCGCCAGTTCACTGATCCGTACGCCGTCGAAGCCGAACACCGCGCTGTGCACGGTGTCCTCCAGCGGGACCGTCCACTGCGGGGGAATCG
Organism: Streptomyces sp. ActVer; assembly: GCF_027270795.1. NCBI lineage: Bacteria > Bacillati > Actinomycetota > Actinomycetes > Kitasatosporales > Streptomycetaceae > Streptomyces > Streptomyces sp. ActVer. The sequence continues at coordinate 19,178 of NZ_JAPWHT010000041.1, read as the reverse complement.
CGGCGGCTCCGCCGAGCACACCGGCGACGGAACCCGCGGTCGCGCCGTTCGAGTCGGTGTCCAGGCCGCCGCGGACCGTGAGCGCGATGGAGCGGGTGAAGTCGCCCTCGCCGTACAGGAGTCCGGCCGTCAGGACGGCGGCGTTCGGGACCGTGTGGATCCAGCCGAGGCCCGCCGTCTCCTCCGCCAACGTGTCGAGCGTGGCCTCCCAGCCCAGCCCGGTCTCGTGGAGCGTCATCACCCGGCGGACGGTACGCGCCAGGCGGCTGCTCGCCGGGATCACCGTGAGCGCGGTGTCCAGGGCGTCCCGCACGTTCGGCGCGGTGAACGCGGCGGCCACCAGGGCGGCCGCCCACATCGCCCCGTACACACCGTTCCCGGTATGGGACAGGACCGCGTCCCGGCGGGCCAGCGAGGCCGCGCGGCGGGGCAGGCCCGGATTGGTCCAGCCATGGATGTCGGCGCGGATGAGGGCGCCGATCCACTCCTGGTACGGGTTGTCGTAGGTCGCCGTCAACGGCGGCTTCAGCCCGTTCGCGAGGTTCCGGTACGCCGCGCGCTCCGCCGTGAACGTCTGCAGATACGGCAGCCGCAGCAGCCACAGGTTGCCCACCTGCTCCGTACTGAAGCCGAAACCGTGCGTCTCCAGGAGGTGCAGACCGAGGATCGCGTAGTCCACGTCGTCGTCCCGGCAGCTGCCGTGGATCCGGCCGCGTACGCACCTGCGCCACTCAGGCCGCAGCACGAACTCCTCGCTCGGGCCGGCCGGCTCCGGCAGGTAGTCGGTGAGCGGCAGGGCGCCGGCCTGCCGCAGGTAGCGGTCGATGCGGTCCCGCGTCCAGTGATCACCCCGCTCCACCGGCTTGCCGAGCATGTTGCCCGCGATCCGGCCGAGCCAGCCGCCGAGGACACGGTCCGCGAGATCGTCAACGCCCACAGGGGTCATACACCCGGTGTACCGAATTCCCGCCGGTCCTGCCCGCTGTACGTAAATCCGGCAGTGCACCACATGAGAGGCTCGTCGGGTTTTAGTCGTATTGCGGTTGGGGGCCCGTGATCCGGGGCCCCCGAGAACTGGGAGACCCATGAAGTCGATGAGCCGTACGACCGTCCTGGCGGCCGGTGCCGCCGCCGCGGTCGTCGCCGTCCTGTCCGTCACCGGCGCGGCGCCCGCGGAGGCGGCCCCCGCCGAGCCTCTGGTGAACACCGGGGACGTCGGGGTGCGGACCGGGGACGTCGACGCCCTGGAGGACGTGCTGGAGCACATCAGCGTCCCGTTCGGGGGCAGCGGGACGCTGACGCATCAGCTGTACGACTCCCGCGGCACCGACGCCGGCTGACCCGCGGCCGCTGTCCGGGACGTGAGAACCGCCCTGGGCAGCGGCCCCCTCCTCCGGTTAGGGTCGCAGCGGCGCGACTGCCTTGACGTGTGCAAGGCCCGAAGAGCAAGGGGAATGCAAGGTGGCGGACGCTGCAGTGAATCGGAGCCGGGGCCGGAACCAGCGGGTACTCATCGCCGCGGACAAGTTCAAGGGCTCGCTCACAGCCGTGCAGGTGGCCGAGCGCGTGACGGCCGGACTGCGCAGGGTCGCGCCGCGGGCCGAGGTCGAGGCGCTGCCGGTCGCCGACGGCGGCGACGGCACGGTCGACGCGGCCGTCGCCGCCGGGTTCGAGCGGCGTGAGGTACGGGTCGCCGGGCCGCTCGGTCACGAGATCACCGCCGCGTTCGCGCTGCGCGACGACACCGCCGTCGTGGAGATGGCCGAGGCCAGTGGCCTGCAGCGGCTGCCCGCCGGGTCCTTCGCGCCGCTCACGTCGTCCACGTACGGGTCAGGGGAGCTGCTCCGGGCCGCGCTGGACGCCGGGGCGCGCACGATCGTGTTCGGCGTCGGCGGCAGCGCCACCACGGACGGCGGGGCCGGGATGCTGGCCGCGCTCGGGGCGCGCTTCCTAGACGAGGACGGCGAGCCGGTGCCGCCCGGCGGCGGCTCCCTGGGACGGCTCGCCACCGCGGACCTGTCCGGCCTGGACCCCCGCCTCTCCTCCGTCGACGTCGTCCTCGCCAGTGACGTGGACAATCCGCTGACCGGGCCCAAGGGGGCGCCGGCGGTGTACGGGCCCCAGAAGGGGGCCTCGCCCGACGATGTGGCGGTGCTGGACGCGGGGCTCGCGCACTTCGCCGCGGTACTGGAGAAGGCGATCGGGTCGAAGGCGGCGGAGTACGCGGTCGCGCCCGGGGCCGGGGCGGCGGGCGGTATCGGGTACGGGGCCCTTGTGGGCCTCGGCGCCAGCTTCCGCCCGGGCATCGAGGTCATGCTCGACGTCCTTGGGTTCGCCTCTGCCCTCGAACGGGCGACGCTCGTCATCACGGGTGAGGGCTCCCTGGACGAGCAGACCCTCCACGGGAAGGCTCCCGCCGGGGTCGCGGCCGCCGCCCGGGCCGCCGACAAGGAGGTCATCGCCGTGTGCGGCCGCCTCGCCCTCCCGCCGGAGGCCCTCGGCCGGGCCGGTATCCGTCGCGCCTACCCCCTCACGGACATCGAGCCCGACATCTCCCGCTGCATCGCCGAAGCGGGTCCGATCCTGGAAACCGTGGGCGAACGTATCGCCGAGGACTTCCTGATCTGACGCCCGCTCTTTTTCTTCGCCCCGCCGCCCCTACCCTCCCCCACTCTCGGCTTCGCTCGAGCGGGGGGACCTCCATCGTCCTTCTGGGGCTCCGCCCCAGACCCCGTGGGGTGTGTTGTCGGGCGCGGGTGCGTTGTGGCTGATCGCGCAGTTCCCCGCGCCCCTAAAAACCTGGGGGCGAGGGGAACTGCGCAGTCTTTTGGGGGTTCGGGGGCGGTGCCCCTGAGCAAGTGACGGGATTGGGTAGGGGCGGCGGGGGCGAGGAAACCCCTAGCTCAACCGATACGCATCCAACGCCAACGTCATCTCAATCAAATCCCGGGGCCGAGCCAAAGACCGGGACGTCAGCTGTTCCAACCGCCGCAAGCGGTTGAAGACCGTGTTCCGGTGGCAGTACAGACGCCCGGCCGCCCGCCCCGCAGACCCCTCGCACGCGAGCCACACATCCAGCGTCTCCAACAACACCGCCCGATCCGCCGGTTCGAGTTCGAGCAGTGACCCGAAGACGTCGGACACGAGCCGCCCCGCCAACTCGGGCTGGCTCACGACGAGAGCGGTCGGCATGCGCTGATCGAGCCGCACGACGGCTGTCGCGTCGGGCGGGCACGTACGAAGGGCAAGCTCGGCCAGCCGCCGAGCCCGCCCGAGCTCGGCAAGCCCGGCGACGACGGGACTGATCCCGCCGGGCCCCGAACAGCGGCCGTCCAACGCGCGCGCGACCCCGTCGAGCCCCTGCCCGTCAGCAAGGGCCACCACCCCGACCTCACAGTCGGCCCGCATCCGCCAGATGAACCGGAACCCGTCCCCCTCCACCGGCCGCCGATACGACTCCCGTTCCCGTCGCTCGGAGCGCAGTACGACCACGGCATACGGCCCCCGCTCGGGAAGATCGAGCCCGGCGGCGGCCCGAGCCGCGAGCCCGGGCGCCTCCTGCCCTTCGAGGAGCGCGTCGAGCAGCGCCTGAAGCCGCTCGTCGGTACGCCGCCGAAGCTCCATCTCGGTCGCCCGGTACGCCTCGGTGGCCACGGCGGCCTGCGCGTCCACGGCGGACCACACCATGGTCGCCGAACGCATCAGCACCACGAGCCGCGCCGGCTCCTGCCCGGCGGCTGCACCCTCCTCCATCAACGCGTCCCACACCAGGTACCCCGCGGCGCGATACGCGTGCACGAGCAGCTCCAGCGGCAACCCCTGCTGGGCCCGCCGCCGCCCCGCCTCCTCCGCGTACTCCAGGTCGCGGCGGGGCGAGTCCCGGGGCGCGGAGATCGTCTGGATCCCGATCCGCATCGCCTCCTCGGCCTCCCGCCACTGCTGGTCGTACGGCAGGAACTCCCCGTAGACGGAGGAGTGTTCGGCAAGCTGCCGCATGTGCTCGTCGACGAGCTCGGGCAGCCGTTCCAGCAGCGCTGTACAGGACTCGGTGAGCAGCTTCCAGTCATGACCGGTACGCCTTCTGCGGGCTCCCATGGCCGGAGGATGTCACCGGTGGGCCGCCCCGCACAGGCCCCTGACACGCGGTGTTGTGCGCGCGCACAACGCACGGCCGCGCCCGCTGGTCACCCGCAGCGATTCGCCCGCACCCCGTGGACGGACGCCCCCGCCGGTGCTGTGGTGAGCGCCACACGGGGCGAGAACAGGGGGAGTCAGATGGGTGGTTCGGGTGGTTCCGGGCTGGTCGTTCACGACCTGTCGGTCGGATACGGGCCCGTACGCGCACTGCGCCAGGTGTCCCTGGAGGTGCCCGAGGGCGCCGTGGTCACCGTCCTCGGCGGCAACGGCGCGGGCAAGTCGACCCTGCTCCGGGCGGTCTGCCGGACGCTGTCCTTCCACGGCGGCGCGGTCACCGGCGGCACGGTGAGCCTGAACGGCCGCCGACTCGACGGGCTGTCGCCGGACCGCGTCGTCGCCGCCGGAGTGTCCCAAATACCGGAAGGGAGGCGGGTGTTCGCCCGGATGACCGTCGCCGACAACCTCCGCGCCGGGGCACTGGGAGCCACCGGCGGCCGGGCCGACCGGGCCGCCGCCCTGCGCCGCGTCCACGAACTGTTCCCCGTCCTCGCCGAGCGCGCCCAGCAGCGCGCCGGCCTGCTGTCGGGCGGAGAACAGCAGATGCTCGCGGTCGGCCGAGGCCTGATGGCCACCCCGCGCATCCTGCTCCTCGACGAGCCGTCCCTCGGACTCGCCCCGCTGATGGCCGAGCGGATCGCCGACACCGTGCGGGAGATCAACGCCCAGGGCACCTCGATCCTGCTCGTCGAACAGAACGCCGCCCTGGCCCTGCGGCTCGCCTCCCGCGCGTACGTCCTCGAAGTCGGCGAAGTCACCCTGTCGGGGGCGGCGGACGAACTGGCCGCCTCCGACGAGGTGCGCCGCCGCTATCTGGGTGTCGTCGACGAGGACGCGGCGGCCGACGCCGAGCGGGCCCGCACCACGCATCCGGCCCTGACCCGCTGGAAGGGGTGAACACCGACATGCCGAGCGACGCCATGCCCAGCGACGGCTCACCGGGCGACGACGAGCCGGACCCCGCCCGGCCGGACGGCCGACGGGACCCCACAACCAGACCGGACCCCACCCGGTCGGACCCCACCCGGCCGGACTCCCCACCGCCGGAGCCCACTTCGCCGACCCCCGACGTGCCGCCGCTCCACGTAAGGGAGCTGACCGTCCGGTTCGCGGGCCTCACCGCCCTGGACGCCGTCGACTTCACCGTGCGCCCCGGCACCGTGCACGCCCTCATCGGCCCCAACGGAGCCGGAAAGTCCACCTGTTTCAACGTCCTGTCCGGGGTCTACCGCGCCACCGCCGGCAGCGTCCTCTTCGGCGAGCACGAACTGACCGGCATGCCTCCGCACCGCATCGCCGGTCTGGGCGTCGCCCGCATCTTCCAGAACCTCGCGCTGCCCCCGCTCGCCACGGTCGAGGACAGCCTGCTCCTCGGACGCCACCGGCTCACCCGAACCGGCTTCCTGTCAGCGGGACTTCGCCTCCCGGCGGCGGCCCGCGAGGAGCGCCGGCACCGTGAACGCGTACGCGAGATCGCCGAGTTCGTCGGCATAACGCCCTACCTCGGCCGCCCGGCGGGCTCCCTCCCGTACGGGCAGCAGAAGCTCGCCGAACTCGCCCGTGCCCTCTGCATGGAGCCGCGCCTGCTGCTCCTGGACGAGCCGGTCGCGGGCATGACCGCCGACGAGCGCCGCCGAACCTCCGCCGTGATCGCGGGAGTTCGCGACAGCCTCGGCATCTCGATCGTCCTGGTGGAACACGACATGGGGGTGGTGATGCGGCTCGCTGACGCGGTGACCGTACTCGACTTCGGGCGCCTGATCGCGGACGGCGCCCCCGCCGACGTACAGAACGACCCGGCGGTCGTACGCGCCTACCTGGGAGAGCGCCCCGAGGGAGCCGCCTCGTGAGCACCTTCGCCGAACTCCTCCTCAACGGGGTGTCGATGGGGTCGGTCTACGCCCTCATCGCCCTCGGCTTCGTGGTCATCTTCCGGGCCACCGAGGTCGTCAACTTCGCCCATGCGTCACTGCTGTTGGCGGGCGGGTACGTCACCGCGACCCTCCACGACGACATCGGCTTCTGGCCCGCGCTGCTGGTCGGGATCGCCGGGGCCGCGGTGGTCGGCGCGGCCGTGGAGTTCCTGGTGATGCGCCGCTACCGGGGGTCCGACCACAGCGTCCTCGCCATCGTCACGATCGGCGTCGACATCCTGCTCACCACCGAACTGACCCGCCGCATCGGCACGGACGTCCTGCCCCTCGGCGACCCGTGGGGCGATGCCGTGCTCACCCTCGGGCCCATCTCCCTGGCCCATACGCGCATCGCCGCCTTCGTGGCCGCGGCCCTGCTCATCACCGTGTTCCTGCTCGCGTTCCGCTACACCTCCTGGGGCGTCGCGATGCGGGCCGCCGCCGAGAGCCCGGAGACGGCCGCGCTGATGGGCGTACGGCTCGGCAGGGTGTCGCTCGGGGCCTGGGCCGTGGCCGGCGGACTGGCGGCCGTGGCCGCGCTGTTCCTGACCGTCTTCCCGACCCCAGGACTGGAGAGAGCCACCTCGCTCGCCGCCCTCAAGGCGTTCCCCGCCGCGATCCTCGGCGGCCTCGACTCCACGACGGGCGCGCTCGTCGGCGGTCTGCTCGTGGGCGTCACCGAGTCCCTGGCCGCCGGCTACCAGAGCGAACTGACCTTCCTGGGCCGGGGATTGGGCGACCTCGCCCCCTACCTCGTGATGACGGTGATCCTGCTCATCCGGCCCGCCGGGCTGTTCGGCACGAAGGAGCTCGCCCGTGTCTGAGGCCCTCGTGAGACCGCTGCGATCCGCCGCCCGCACCCGCACGTACGTCTGGGCCGCCGGAGCCGTCCTCCTGCTCGCCCTGCCCTTCTACCTGGACCGGTTCTGGCTCCAGGCCGGGCTGTTCGCGATGGCCGCCGCGATCGGGGCGATCGGCATCAACCTCCTCACCGGCTCCACGGGCCAGCTCTCCATGGGACACGCGTTCTTCCTCGCGGTCGGCGCGTACGGCTACTGCGTGTTCGCCGCGGACGGCGGTGACGGGCTGACCGGCCTCGGACTGCCGACCTGGCTCGCGGCCGTCCTCGCCGTCCTGGTCGCGGGCCTGGCGGGCGGCCTCTTCAGCCCCATCGCGGGACGGCTGCGCGGCGCCTACCTGGGCATCGCGACACTCGCGCTGATCTTCATCGGCCAGCACGTGCTGTTCAACGCCCGCGACCTCACCGGCGGCTTCAACGGCCGCGACGTACCGCCCCTGAGCCTTTTCGGGCTGACCTTCGACGACCGTGAACTCGTCGTCGCCGCCGTGCCGTTCGGCTCGGCGGAGAAGCTCTGGTACGCGGGACTCGTCCTCCTCCTCGGCTGCGCGCTCTTCGCGCGCGGGGTGCTGCGCGGCCGCCCCGGACGCGCCATGAACGCGATCCGGGACCACCGCATAGCCGCCGGGGTCATCGGCGTGCCCGTCGCCCGCTACCGGGCGGCCGTCTTCGTCCTGTCCTCGATGTACGCGGGCCTCGCGGGCGTCCTGCTCGCCCTGGTCTTCCAGCGGACGGTGCCGGACTACTTCGGCATCACGCTGTCGCTCGAATACCTCGCCATGATCGTCATCGGCGGGCTCGGTTCGGTCTCCGGGGCGGTGGTCGGGGCCGTGTTCGTCTCCCTGCTGCCGCAGCTGCTGACCCGCTACAGCGATGCGCTGCCCCTGGTCTCCGCCCCCGGTACGGGCGGGATCGCACCGGGCGAGGCATCCCGGTACCTCTACGGCGCCGCCGTCGTCGCGGTGGTGCTCTTCCTGCCCGGCGGCCTGGTCAGGGTGGCCGCCGGGCGTCGTGTCAGGACCGGTCCACGGTCCATCCCAGGGGAGGAACGATGAGGACGACTTACGCGGCCCAGGTGACCGCAGGCGCGCTCGCCGCGCTGCTCGTGCTGGCCGGGTGCAGCTCCAAGGCCAAGGACGACGACAAGGACAAGGGGACGGCCGCCGCGGGAGAGGTGAAGACCGGCGACGGCATCTCCGGCAAGACCATCACGCTCGGCGTCCTCACCGACATGACCGGCGTGTACGCGACCCTCGGCAAGAGCGTCACCCAGGCCCAGCAGCTCTATGTGAAGCAGCTGAACGCCGACGGCGGTGTCTGCGGCTACAAGGTCGAGCTCACCGTCCGTGACCACGGCTACGACCCGCAGAAGGCCCTTGCCGGATACACCGAGCTGGAGCCGAAGGTGCTCGGCTTCACGCAGTTCATCGGCTCCCCGTTCGTCGCCTCGGTAAAGCAGCGCATCGACAGCCAGGACAAGGGCCTGGTCCTGCCGCAGGCCTGGTCGGCCACCCTGCTCGGCAGCCCGTACATCCGGGTCATCGGATCCACGTACGACATCGAGACGATCAACGCCGTCGACTTCCTGATGAAGGAGAAGGGCATCAAGAAGGGCGACAAGATCGGGCACGTCTACTTCGAGGGCGACTACGGCGAGAGCGCGCTGGTCGGCTCGAAGCACATCGCGAAGGAGGCCGGTCTGACCGTCGTCGAACAGAAGATCAAGCCGACCGACAACGACATGACCGCACAGGTCGCCGCTCTCAAGAAGGCCGGCGTCAAGGCGGTCGTGATCAGCGCGGGCCCGCGCCAGGCGGCCTCGCTCGTCGGTGTCGCCGCGGCGGGCGGCTTCGACGTCCCGATCATCGGCAACAACTCGGCCTTCGCCCCGCAGCTCCTGGCGACCCAGGCGGGCCCGGCCCTGATGAAGAACTACTACGTGGCCTCGCCCTCGCTGCCCATCGGCGCGGACACCCCGGAGGCCCAGAAGCTGGTCGCCGACTACAAGAAGGCGTACCCGAAGGACTCCCTCGACAACGGAGTCGTCGCCGGCTGGACCGCGGTCTACGCCTTCGGCGAGGCCCTGAAGAAGGCCTGCTCGTCCAAGGACCTGACCCGCGAGGGCGTCGACAAGGCCCTCCTCACCATCAACAACCTCGACACGGGCTTCGGCATCCCCCAGGACTTCACCGACCCGAACGCCCCCTCCTCCAAGCAGAGCGTCATCCTCCAGCCCGACAAGACCGTAACGGGCGGCATGAAGGTGGTCAGGGACCCCGAGGCCTCGGACACAGCGACGGCATACACACCGGCCACCTGAGGCCCGGCTGTTTGGGGGCGCGGGGAACGGCGCAATCTTTTGTCCTTTAGGGGCGCGGGGAACTGCGCGACAAGCCCCCACGCACCCGCACTCACACACGCACCCGAGGTCACCCCACACGAAGGGCCCCGAACCACAGGTTCGGGGCCCTTCGACGTCGTACGCCTACGACAACCCGCTACGGCAGCTGCGCAGCCCTCGCCTCACGCCGGTTGTCGCGAAAATTGTTCACCCTCCGAGCGGTGGCGAAGAGGGGAATCACCGCTCCGGTCACCAACTGCAACGCACACCCGGTCTGGAGCAGAAGCTGCCCACCAGGCGCATCGAACGCCCAGGCCGCCAGCAGCGCCATGCTCGTGACGATCCAGGAGAGCATCGCCACGGCGAGCCGCCCCCGCGGCTTCGGGTACTCGACCCGGCTCACCATCAGCCACGCGGTGCCGATGATCGCCATGAGCGTGGCGACGAACGGCAGCTCCAGCAGCACGATGGAGACGACGGTCAGCGCGCCGAACGGCGAGGGCATGCCCTGGAAGGTGCCGTCCTTGACCGTGACGCAGGAGAATCTGGCGAGCCGGAGCACGACCGCCAGCAGGACCACGATCGCCCCCACCGCCGCCACCCGCTGGTACGCGTCGTCGGCGACCATGCCGTAGACGAGCACGAAGTACGCGGGCGCCAGACCGAAGCTGATCAGGTCGGAGAGGTTGTCCAGCTCCGCGCCCATGGGGGAGGAGCGCAGCTTGCGGGCGACCAGGCCGTCGAACAGGTCGAAGACCGCGGCGCACAGCATCAGGATCACGGCGGTGGCGGCGCTGTTCCGCGCCATGCCCGTCTCCTGGCTGCTCGTGAGGTGCGGGATCAGGATGCCCGTGGTGGTGAAGTACACCGCCATGAAGCCGCACGTGGCGTTACCGAGCGTGAGGGTGTCCGCTATTGAGAGGCGGAGAGAGAGGGGCATCTCCTCCTCGTCGTCCAGCTCATCGGCCTCCGGCACCCAGCCGGCCTGTGTCTCGGGATCAATCACGGTCAATGCGAGTCACCCCCGCCACGGTCTTCTGGCCGACCTCCACGTCGACCTCGACACCCTCGGGGAGGTAGATGTCGACGCGCGACCCGAAGCGGATCAGCCCGATCCGGTCGCCCTGCTCGACCTTCGTGCCCTGAGGGATGTACGGCACGATACGCCGCGCGACCGCACCGGCGATCTGGATCATCTCGATGTCGCCGAGCTCGGTGTCGAAGTGCCAGACAACGCGCTCGTTGTTCTCGCTCTCCTTGTTGAACGCCGGAACGAAACCGCCGGGGATGTGCTCGACGGACGTCACCGTGCCGGAGAGAGGCGCGCGGTTGACGTGGACGTTCAGCGGGCTCATGAAGATCGCGACGCGGGTGCGACCGTCCTTCCACGGCATGATGCTCTGCACCACACCGTCGGCCGGGGAGATGACCCGGCCCGGGGCGATCTCACGCTCGGGGTCGCGGAAGAACCACAGCATGCCCGCCGCCAGCGCGGTGGCGGGCACGGCGACGGCCTTGGCGGCGCCGGACCTGCGCGCGCGTACCAGGCTGAGTGCTGCGGTGGCGACGGTCGGCAGGAGCCACGGCGATGCTCCGCGCGCAATACGTACGCCTGCCAGGCTGTCGCGTGGTGCAGAGGTTTGGCTGTGGGGCATGGATGACCTTCGTAGCGGATGATGCCGCGCTGTAACGGGGGACGGCGGCTTTCCCGGGATCGTACCGGTCGCGGGCCACAACTGGGCAAGCCAGGAAGCCGAGTCGGCGGCTGAAGAGTGCTGACGGGGTGTGATCTTCTTCTCGATGAAAACACCCCGAATCGGTATTTCTAGCCCTGGAACCGATACTCTTCGAGCAGCCTGCGTCCGATGATCATTTTCTGGATCTCGGCGGTACCTTCACCGATGAGCAGCATCGGGGCCTCACGGTAGAGGCGCTCGATCTCGTACTCCTTGGAGAAGCCGTAACCGCCGTGGATCCGGAAGGCGTCTTCGACGACCTCTTTGCAGTACTCGGAGGCGAGGTACTTCGCCATCCCTGCTTCGAGGTCGTTTCGCTCCCCGGAGTCCTTTTTGCGTGCCGCATTCACCATCATCGCATGGGCGGCCTCGACCTTGGTAGCCATCTCGGCCAGCTTGAACTGGATTGCCTGGTGCTGGGCGATCGGTTTGCCGAAAGTGTGACGCTGCTGGGCATAGGAGACGCCCAGTTCGAACGCACGCTGAGCTACACCGCAACCACGCGCCGCCACGTTGACGCGGCCGACCTCGACGCCGTCCATCATTTGGTAAAACCCTCGGCCGGTGGCCCCGCCGAGCACCCGATTGGCCGGAATGCGCAGGCCATCCATGATCAACTCGGTGGTGTCGACCCCCTTGTACCCCATCTTGTCGATCTTCCCGGGGATGGTCAGGCCCGGGCGGACCTCACCGAAGCCGGGCTCCTTCTCCACCAGGAAGGTCGTCATCGACTTGTGGGGCGCCGTGCCCTCGGGGTGGCCTTCGTCACTCTTCACCAGAACGGCCACGAGCGTCGACGTTCCGCCGTTCGTCAGCCACATCTTCTGACCGTTCAGGACATACTCGTCGCCGTCCTTGACCGCCTTCGACGTGATCGCCGAAACGTCCGAGCCGAGTGCCGGTTCCGACATGGAGAACGCGCCGCGCACCTCGCCCGCCGCCATGCGCGGCAGGAAGTACTCCCGCTGCTCCTGCGTGCCGTGCTGCTTGAGCATGTACGCCACGATGAAGTGCGTGTTGATGATGCCGGACACCGACATCCAGCCGCGCGCGATCTCCTCCACGCACAGCGCGTAGGTGAGGAGAGATTCGCCCAGCCCTCCGTACTCCTCGGGGATCATGAGGCCGAAGAGGCCCAACTCCTTGAGCCCGTCGACGATCTGCTGCGGGTACTCGTCGCGGTGCTCCAGCTCGGTCGCGACCGGGATGATCTCCTTGTCCACGAAGTCCCGCACGGTGGACAGGATCTCCTGCTGGATGTCGGTCAGACCGGCGGTCTGGGCGAGTCGCGCCATGGCTACTTCTCCTGCTCCTTGAGCTGGGGCCGGCCGGGCTGTTCGCCGCCGCGCTCCTTGATGTACGTCTCGGTGGGGACCATCACCTTGCGGCGGAACACACAGACCAGCGTGCCGTCCTGCTTGTAGCCCTTGGTCTCGACGTAGACGATTCCACGGTCGTTCTTGGACTTCGACGGGGTCTTGTCGAGGACCGTGGTCTCGCCGTAGATCGTGTCGCCGTGGAAGGTCGGCGCGACGTGCTTCAGCGACTCGATCTCCAGGTTGGCGATCGCCTTGCCCGACACGTCCGGCACGGACATGCCCAGCAGCAGCGAGTAGATGTAGTTGCCGACCACCACGTTCTTGCCGAAGTCCGTCGTGTTCTCGGCGTAGTTGGCGTCCATGTGGAGCGGGTGGTGGTTCATCGTCAGGAGACAGAAGAGGTGGTCGTCGTACTCCGTGACCGTTTTTCCGGGCCAGTGCTTGTAGACCGCGCCGACCTCGAACTCCTCGTAGGTGCGTCCGAACTGCATGGTGCTCAGGCCTCCGGGGCTTCGAACTTGGACGTGCGCTGCATGCCGGCGGCCCGGCCCTTGCCGGAGATGACGAGGGCCATCTTGCGGCTGGCCTCGTCGATCATCTCGTCGCCGAGCATCGCGGAGCCCTTCTTGCCGCCCGCCTCGGACGTGTAGAAGTCGTACGCGTCCAGGATCAGCTCGGCGTGGTCGAAGTCCTCCTGGGAGGGAGAGAAGATCTCGTTGGACGCCTCGACCTGGCCCGGGTGCAGCACCCACTTGCCGTCGAAACCGAGGGCAGCGGCGCGTCCGGCGACCTCGCGGTAGCCGTCGATGTTGCGGATCTGCAGGTAGGGGCCGTCGATCGCCTGGAGGTTGTTGGCGCGGGCGGCCATCAGGATCTTCATCAGGATGTAGTGGTAGGCGTCCGCCGGGTAGCCGGGCGGCTGCTCGCCCACGACCAGCGACTTCATGTTGATCGACGCCATGAAGTCGGCCGGGCCGAAGATGATCGTCTCGACGCGCTGGGAGGCCGTAGCGATCTCGTTGACGTTGTTGAGGCCCTGGGCGTTCTCGATCTGCGCCTCGATGCCGATCTTGCCGACCTCGAAGCCCATCGTCTTCTCGATCTGCGTCAGCAGGAGGTCGAGGGCCACGATCTGCTGGGCGTCCTGAACCTTCGGCAGCATGATGCAGTCGAGGTTCGGGCCCGCGCCCTCGACCACCGTCACGACATCGCGGTACGTCCACTCGGTCGTCCAGTCGTTGACCCGCACGACCCGCGTCTTGCCCGTCCAGTCGCCCTCGTTGAGGAACTTGACGATGGTGTGCCGCGCCTCGGGCTTGGCCAGCGGCGCGCACGCGTCCTCCAGGTCCAGGAAGACCTGGTCGGCCGGGAGGCCCTGCGCCTTCTCCAGGAAGCGGGGGTTGCTCCCCGGTACCGCGAGGCAGGAGCGACGCGGGCGCAGACGATTGGGGAGGTGCGCGGCGAAGCCGCCCGTTGAAAGGGCGGGGGTGGGAGACGGGTGGGCGGGGCTGGTCATGCGGGGACCTCCAGTGGGTCGAGCTTGTTCGCTTTCCGGATCTCGTCGACGATCCGGCCGATGATTCCGGTGATGTCGAAATCCTTCGGAGTGAAGACCGCGGCCACTCCCGCGGCCCGCAGGTCTTCGGCGTCGCCATTCGGGATGATGCCACCGGCGATCACCGGGATGTCTGTGGCACCGGCCACACGCAGGCGTTCCAGCACGTCAGGCACCAGTTGGGCGTGCGAGCCGGAGAGGATGGACAGGCCCACCGCGTGCACGTCCTCGGCGACGGCCGCGGTCACGATCTCCTCGGGCGTGAGCCGGATGCCCTGGTAGACCACCTCGAAGCCGGCGTCACGGGCCCGTACGGCGATCTGCTCGGCGCCGTTGGAGTGCCCGTCCAGGCCCGGCTTGCCCACCAGGAAACGGAGCTTGCCGACGCCCATGTCCTTCGCGGTCAGCTCCACCTTGCGGCGGACCTCCGACATGGCCGAGCCCTCCTCGGCGGTCACCGCGACGGGCGCGGACGAGACACCGGTGGGGGCGCGGAACTCGCCGAACACCTCGCGCAGGGCACCGGCCCACTCGCCGGTCGTGACCCCGGCACGGGCGCACTCGAGGGTGGCCTCCATGAGGTTGGCGTCGGTGACGGCTGCCTCTCGCAGCCGCCCCAACGCCCTGCATCGCCCCGAGTGGTTGAAGGGGGGCTGTTGGCGTCCTCGCTCGTCCGAAGGCGGGCGATTCTGGTCCGTACCTCGGCTAGGTACCACCTCGGGTTCCTGCTTCACAGGCCTCTGCCGATCCCCGAAGGGCGCGGTCTTACACAAGCCTCCACAGGCGTCACTTTCCGCCTGCCCGGCGGTAGGTCCTTCAACACCGTTGTCGGACAAAGCGACTTTATCAGTATTGCGGCGCCATTCGTGCAAGGCCTGCACTACCCGTGCTTCCACCGCCGGGTCGACCGTCATGATCGCGGCGTCCAGATCGGCCGTGAGCGGGTTCGGCTCGGTCGACTCGAAGATGTTGACGCCGACGATCTTCTCGTCACCGGACTCGATACGGGCCCGGCGCTCGGCGTGCGAGGAGACGAGCTGCGACTTCAGATAGCCCGACTCGACGGCCGCCATCGCGCCGCCCATCTCCTGGATCCGGTCGATCTCGGCGAACGAGTCCTCCATCAGCTGGGCGACCTTCGCCTCGATGACGTGCGAGCCCTCGAAGATGTCCGCGTACTCCAGCAGGTCGCTCTCGTACGCGAGCACCTGCTGCATGCGCAGGGACCACTGCTGGTCCCAGGGGCGGGGCAGGCCCAACGCCTCGTTCCAGGCCGGG
This sequence comes from Streptomyces sp. ActVer, assembly GCF_027270795.1. Taxonomy (NCBI): domain Bacteria; kingdom Bacillati; phylum Actinomycetota; class Actinomycetes; order Kitasatosporales; family Streptomycetaceae; genus Streptomyces; species Streptomyces sp. ActVer. Next base: position 3,983 of record NZ_JAPWHT010000041.1, on the reverse strand, counting down.
AGTTGGACGGCACGCGCGCGTGCGTCCTTCGAGAGGGTCACCGCCAGCATCTCCAGCACGATCCGCTGGATGTTGTTCTCCGGCTGGGCCTCGGTCAGACCGAGCGAGTTGACCTGGACCCCGTACCGGAAGCGGCGGTGCTTGGGGTTCTCGATCCCGTACCGCTCGCGCGTGATCCTGTCCCAGATGCGGCCGAACGCCCGCATCTTGCACATCTCCTCGACGAAGCGGACGCCCGCGTTCACGAAGAAGGAGATACGGGCGACCACGTCCCCCTTCTGCTCCTCCGCGATCTGCCCGGACGCGAACACCGCGTCCAGGACGGCGATCGCGGTGGACATCGCGTACGCGATCTCCTGGACCGGGGTGGCTCCCGCCTCCTGCAGGTGGTAGCTGCAGATGTTGATCGGGTTCCACTTGGGGATGTTGTTGACCGTGTAGCAGATCATGTCCGTCGTCAGACGGAGCGAGGGCACCGGCGGGAAGACGTGCGTCCCCCGCGACAGGTACTCCTTCACGATGTCGTTCTGGGTCGTGCCCTGGAGCCTGGTGATGTCGACGCCCTGCTCCTCGGCGACGACCTGGTAGAGCGCCAGCAGCCACATGGCGGTGGCGTTGATGGTCATCGAGGTGTTCATCTGGTCCAGGGGGATGTCCTGGAACAGCCGGCGCATGTCACCGAGGTGCGAGACGGGCACGCCCACCCGGCCGACCTCGCCGCGGGCGAGGATGTGGTCGGGGTCGTAGCCGGTCTGTGTCGGCAGGTCGAACGCGACCGACAGACCCGTCTGACCCTTGGCGAGGTTGCGCCGGTACAGCTCGTTGGACGCCTCGGCCGTGGAGTGACCGGCGTAGGTGCGCATGAGCCACGGCCGGTCCCTTTCGTTCTTCGCCTGCGGCGTCTGGCGCTCAGTCATGGGTGGCCCTCAGATGTTCCGGAAGCGGTTGATGGCGTCGACGTGCTGGGCGCGCTTCTCCTCGTCGCGCACGCCGAGGCCCTCGGTGGGCGCCAGCGCCAGGACTCCGACCTTGCCCTGATGGAGGTTGCGGTGCACGTCGTACGCGGCCTGCCCGGTCTCCTCCAGCGAGTACACCCGGGAGAGCGTCGGGTGGATCTTGCCCTTCGCGATGAGCCGGTTGGCCTCCCAGGCCTCGCGGTAGTTGGCGAAGTGTGAGCCGATGATCCGCTTCAGGGACATCCACAGGTAGCGGTTGTCGTACTCGTGGTTGTAGCCCGAGGTCGAGGCACAGGTGACGATCGTGCCGCCCTTGCGGGTGACGTAGACGGAGGCGCCGAAGGTCTCGCGGCCCGGGTGCTCGAAGACGATGTCGACGTCCTCGCCGCCGGTGAGCTCACGGATGCGCTTGCCGAAGCGCTTCCACTCGCGCGGGTCCTGGTTGTGCTCGTCCTTCCAGAACCTGTAGTCCTCGGCGTTGCGGTCGATGATCGCCTCGGCGCCCATCGCACGGCAGATGTCCGCCTTCTGCGGGCTGCTCACCACGCAGATGGGGTTGGCGCCGCCGGCGAGCGCGAACTGGGTGGCGTACGAGCCGAGTCCGCCGCTGGCGCCCCAGATGAGGACGTTGTCGCCCTGCTTCATGCCGGCGCCGTTGCGGGAGACCAGCTGCCGGTAGGCCGTGGAGTTCACAAGACCGGGGGCGGCGGCCTCCTCCCACGACAGGTGGTCGGGCTTGGGCATCAGCTGGTTGGACTTCACGAGGGCGATCTCGGCGAGGCCGCCGAAGTTGGTCTCGAAGCCCCAGATGCGCTGTTCGGGGTCGAGCATCGTGTCGTTGTGGCCGTCGCTGGACTCCAGCTCGACGGACAGGCAGTGCGCGACGACCTCGTCACCGGGCCGCCAGGCGTTCACGCCCGGACCGGTGCGCAGCACGACGCCCGCCAGGTCGGAGCCGATGATGTGGTACGGCAGGTCGTGGCGCTTGGTGAGGTCGCTGAGCTTGCCGTAGCGCTCCAGGAACCCGAAGGTCGCCATGGGTTCGAAGATCGAGGTCCACACGGAGTTGTAGTTGACCGAGGAGGCCATCACGGCCACCAGGGCCTCGCCGGGGCCGAGTTCCGGCACCGGCACGTCGTCCAGGTGGATCGACTTGCGGGGGTCCTTGTCGCGGGTGGCGAGTCCGGTGAACATCTCCGTCTCGTCCTTGTGCACGGTGATCGCGCGGTACGACTCGGGGAGCGGCAGTGCGGCGAAGTCGGCGGACGTGGCGGTGCGCGACTGAATCGCGTCCAGGATTTCCTTCACGGTGGTGCCTCCGGCGATGAGCGTCTGAGGGGAACGCTGAGGGTTACGTCGGGGTGGTTGCTGCTGGTGTGGGGCAGTGCCGTCGGTTCGGCGGGGGTGGTGCTCGGCAGCGCGTTGTGGCGCGGAAGGTTGCCTGTGACGCAGGCGTCCGGGCGCGCAGACCATTGGTTTGCGGGGACAGCCGGCGTACGAAGGATCTCTGCACGCCGGCCGCCCGGACAACTTCAACGTATGGCACGCCGTGTCACGCCGCAAGGCACGGAGTGCCAGAAGTTGCGCTCAGGTGAAATCTTTACGTAACACGTGAGCGATGATCGATCAGGCTAGGCCAGGAAACGCCTGAATCCGGGCAAAAAGATGCCGGACGCGCTCACATTGAGCTCGTCCGGCGATCAGGCGTTCGGCGAGAACAGCGGCTGAGCCGCGGTTCCGCCGAGTGCTGCTGCGGCCGCCGCGGTTTCGCGGGGTGCTGCTACGGCCGTTCCTTGAGTGCCTGCTCGATCGTGCGCATCACCTGGTCCAGCGGAGCGTCCACGCGGGCCACGGTCACCAGCACCTCGCCCTCCACGGAGGCGGCGGAGGCGGGCACCGAGCGCGGCGCGGTGTCCCGACCGGCCCCGATCCCCGTACCGAAGGTCTTCCGGACGATCGCGAAGGCGTGGTCGAGCTGGCTCTCGACGTCTCCCTGGCCGCCCGCCCGCAGCCAGCGCCGCAGCACGTGGTTGTGGGCCGTGACCACGGCGGACGCGGCGACCTCCGCGAGCAGCGGGTCGTCGTTGGCGTCGTCGTCGTGGGCGTGCTCGTCGAAGTGGCCCAGCAGATAGCGGGTGAACAGCCGCTCGTAGCGGGCCACGGACGCGATCTCCGCCTCCCGCAGGGTCGGTACCTCGCGGGTGAGCTTGTAGCGCGACACCGAGATCTCCGGCCTCGCCGCGTACATCTTCATGACTTCCTTGATGCCCCGGCACACCGTGTCGAGCGGATGCTCGTGCGCCGGCGCCGCGTTGAGCACCGCCTCGGCCCGGATCAACGTGTCGTCGTGGTCCGGGAAGATCGCCTCTTCCTTGGAGCGGAAGTGCCGGAAGAAGGTGCGCCGGGCGACCCCGGCCGCGGCCGCGATCTCGTCGACGGTCGTCGCCTCGTACCCCTTCGTCGCGAACAGCTCCATCGCGGCGGCCGCGAGTTCGCGGCGCATCTTGAGCCGCTGCGCGGCCGCACGGCTGCCCGCGGCACTCTCCGGAGCGTCGGACGTGGCTGGGGTACGGGAGGACTTGGCGGGCTGGGACATGCCCCGAACGTACTGCATGTACGCGGCGGAGCGCTCATGACCGGGTCTTTCCCCGAGCGGGACCGGGACGGGGGCGGCGGCCGGATCGAGCAGCCCGCCCCAGTCGGCGTGTTCGGCGAACAAGTCGCCGGGCCGGCCATCGGCCGAGGGCCCGGCCCCGTTCGCGGACCCGTCCACGACCCCGCCGACCGCCGGCTGCCCTGTCCCGTTCACGGACTCGCCGCCGGACCTCCGCTCGGCCCCCGTCCCTTGCCCGAACCCCGGCCCGGTGCCGGACCCGAGGCCGGCTCCGGCACCGGATCCGACCGCAGGCCCGCCTCCGGGCCGGTCCCAGGGCCCGGAGGCGAGCTCGCCGGGCCGGTCCCCGGGCCCGGCGTCGCGCGGCGGTTCAGCGCCGGGCATATTCGCGGAAGCCGCGGCCCGTCTTGCGG
>NZ_JAPWHT010000419.1:0-9080 GCF_027270795.1 Streptomyces sp. ActVer | reverse complement strand
GCCCCCGCCGTCCGGACGCCGGCCGGTGAGCAGTACCGCGGCCGCGGTCGGCGCGAAGATCCGGCTGCGCCGCCAGCAGCGTGGCATGAGCGCCGCGGAGATGGCCCGGCGCGCCGGGCTGAGCAAGGCCACGCTGTCGCAGTTGGAGGCCGGCAACGGCAATCCGACGATCGACACCCTGGACGCGATCGCCATCGCCCTGCGCATCCCGATCGCCGACCTGCTGGCGCGCGACGCCGACACCGGGCCGGTGTTCCGGCCGGGCACGGACGTCGAGCCCGGCGAGGTCTCCCGGGAACTGCTGCGCCGTATCAGCAGTGGCAACAGCCTGGAGATCTGGCGGCTGCGCATCCCGGCCGAGACGGAGCTGCCCGGAGTCCCGCACGCCACCGGCACGATCGAGCACCTGCTCGTCGCCACCGGGCACGTCACCGCCGGCCCCGTCGACGCCCCGCAGGACCTGGGTCCCGGCGACATGCTCGCCTTCGCCGGGGACGCCCCGCACTTCTACCGCACCGGCGCCGAGGAAGTGGACATCACCGTCGTCTTCGCCTCGCCGATCAGCACCTGAGACCCCTGAGACGTAGGAAGCCCCTCATGAGCACCACCATCGCCATCACCCCCTCCAGCCGTGCCTTCAGCAGCGACAACATGGCCGGGGCATCCCCGCAGATAGCCCAGGCAGTAGCCGACGCGGCCGCAGGACAGGTCCTGCCGTACGGCAACGACCCCTACACCGACAGCGCCCGCCGCAGGCTCGGTGAGATCTTCGAGCGGGACGTCGACGTCTTCCCGGTCTCCACCGGGTCGGCCGCCAACGGCCTGAGCCTGGCCGCCCTCACCCCGCCGTGGGGCAGCGTGCTCTCGCACCCCGACAGCCACATCAACACCGACGAATGCGGCGCCCCGGAGTTCTTCACCAACGGCGCCAAGCTGGTCGGTGTGCCGGGTCCCGACAGCAAGATCGACCCCGATGCGTTGCAGGCGGCGGTGCGCCGACGGGCCGGTGACGTGCACAGCGTGCAGCCGTCCGCGGTGAGCATCAGCCAGGCCACCGAGAGCGGCAGCGTCCACACCCTGGAGGAGATCCGCCGCCTGTCCGCCATCGCCAAGGACGCGGGACTGCGCGTCCACATGGACGGCGCGCGCTTCGCCAACGCCCTGGTGCATCTCGGCGTCACCCCGGCCGAGATGACATGGAAGGCCGGCATCGACGTCCTGTCCTTCGGCGCCACCAAGAACGGCGCGATGACCGCCGACGCCATCGTCTCCTTCGACCCCGCGCTCGCCGCCGAGCTTGCCTTCCGCGCCAAGCGCGCCGGCCAGCTCGCCTCCAAGATGCGCTTCCACACGGCCCAGATCGACGCGTACCTCACCGACGGACTGTGGCTGCACAACGCCCGCCAGGCAAACGCGATGGCCACCCGGCTCGGTGACGGGCTCAAGGCCATCCCCGGCGCCGGCCTGCTGGCCACCCCGCAGGCCAACATCCTCTTCTGCCGCCTTCCCCAGGAGGTCACAGAAGGACTCCTCGGCGAGGGCTACGCCTTCTACCACGACCGCTGGGAACCGGGCATCGTCCGGTTCGTCACCGCCTTCTCCCACAGCACTGACGACATCGACCAACTCCTCGACGCGGTCCACCGCCACACACGCTGACCGACACCCGGCACCACGCCCGGGTGCGCCCGTACCCAGGAGATGAGCCGCTTCAGCGTATTCACGCGTCCAAGACACGCATCTGCGACACAGGAGTCCTGATGCCGCTTCTCCCTGGCGTGCAGCGCCTCATCGTCATGGCCGAGGACGGCCCGTCGTTGGCGGACATCCCCATCCAGCAGGCCCGGCTCAAACGCGACACGCTGGCCGCGAGCTTCGGCACGGGTGACCGGGTCGGCTCCACCTCCGACGTCGACATCCCGACGCCGTCAGGAACCGTACCCGCGAGGGTCTATCACCCGGAGGGTGGTGGTGCTGACCTGCCGCCACTGCTGTACGCCCACGGCGGCGGATGGTCGGTCGGCGTGCTCAACACCTCTGACGCCCTGTGCCGCAAACTCACCGCTTCCAGCGGGGGAGTGGTGGTCAAGTCGACTACGGCTGACACCCGAGAACCCGTACCCCACCGCCGTCGAGGACGCGCTCGCCGCATCAGCGGCCTGGCTCACCCGGAACGCAGCCGACCTCAATGCCGGCGGACCAGGAATCCTCGTGGGTGGTGACAGCGCCGGGGTAATCTGGCCGCAGTGTCGCACAGGCTTCGCGGTCCACGGACGAGTTCACGGTGCGTGCGTAGCTGCTCATCTGCGCGGCAGTGAACCTCGGCCATCGCCGTGGATCCTACGTCGAGTTCGCCAAGGGCTACTTCGCATCCACCTTGACCGTCACGCGTAGTTGAGCCTGCTCTTGCCGGAGGGGTCAGGGCAGGGCGCCCCTGCGAGCGTTCGCGGTGATGGGCATTCGCGCGGGACTTCCCCGCGCCGGTGGTGGCTTCATGTGAGAAGGCGACGGCGAGCGCGTGGCCGACCTGGCGCTCTTCCGGCGCGGAGCTCAGCATTGGGTTGCCGTCGTAGACCTCGTCTGCCGCGGCCCCGCCGGCGCGGTGCCCGGCATCGAGAAATCGGCCGATCATGCGGGCGGCCCGCTCCGGCTTGGTCGCGAAGACGGTGTCCTCGTCCAGGCCCGCGGCTCGGCAGCGATCTGGGGCGCGCGTCCAGGAGTGCGGGTGTACAGGTCCCCGTCCACCGCCACGTGCCCGCGCAGTCCCGCGTCGGCATCCCATCGGTCCCGGCCGAGCAGGTGCTGCATGCCGTCCGGTGTGGCCTCTCCGGCCCACTCGGGGATGCTCCAGCGGTTCTTGCGTGGCAGGTCCGACAGGCAGCGCAGCATCAGATCCCGTAGGTCTTCACACACCGATGATCAGTGGTTGCCGCAGCCTTCCCGCAGCCGCGCCACGAGCAAGATCAAGGTCTATGGCTGGAGGTCGCGCTGGTACCAAGTGCCTGACTTGCCGCCGAGATCGGCCGGGGCGGCGGGGCCATCCGGGACGAACCCGGCCTTGGCCAAGACTTTCTGGGACGCGGCGTTGTCGTGGGAGGTGGCCGCCCGCAGTGTGCGCAGGCCGTGCATCGCTGTCGCCGTCCGGCACAGCTCCTGGACGGTCGCGGTCGCCACGCCGCGGCCGGCGACCCGCTCCGCGACCCGGTAGCCGAGTCTGGCAGTGCCGTCCTCCAAGTCGTACAGGTTGAACCTGCCGAGTACCGAGCCGTCCTCGGCGACGAGCACATAGAAGGCGCAGATGCCGGCCTCCTGCTCGTCCAGCGAGGCGTTGTACCGGTCGGTGAACTGGTCGAAGAAGTCGTCGCCGCGGTCGGAGATCGAGGCAGCGAAGTAGGCGCGGTTCGCCAGTTCGAAGGCCAGGACCGCCGGGGCGTGGCCGGCATGCAGCCGCTTCAGCTCGGGCATTGCCCGACTCTACCCAGAGCGTGCGCTGAGGCCACCTGAGTTTCCGCGGCCAGCTCGCCATAACAGTGTCGGCCAGGACGTCGCTGCCACCACCGTTGGCCGAACAGCCGCTCCGTCTCGAAGGGTTCGTCCAGCAACGGCTGCAGCAATGGCCGTTCGGCAGTGGATCTTGGCTGTGAGGTGATCGTCGCTGTCATCCACCGTGGCTGTCGACACAGGAAAAGCCCCCACCTCCGCTCCGGCCGACAGGCTGGAGCGGAGGTGGATCGGGGCTGGGGGAGGGCTCCCGACGGCTGTCTGAGCAAGCCGCCTACGACAGCGTGATCGCGTACACCTCGATCCGCGGATCGTCCGGCAGCGTCAACGAGCGCATTTCCTTGGCGTCGTCCAGCTCGACGGAACTGCCGAACAGCCGCACCGGCGGCCCGTCGACGCCTTGGCCTGCCTTGATCCGGTGGGGCATGTCGAGGACGACGGTGGTGCCGTCGGGGGCCTGGCCGGCCCAGTCGCCGACCTTGAGCGGGACCTCGGAACTGCTGCCGTCGGTGTACCGGACGGTCAGCGCGGTCGTCACCGGCCCGTTGTGCGATGCCGCCACCAGGCGAAGGGTGCCGTGGCTGCGGGCGGGCAGCAGCAGCGTCTGGCCGCGGGCCTCGACGAAGTTCGCCGCGGTCCCGGTCGGATCCGGTGCCTCGTACGTCACGCCGTCCCAGGTGACAGGACCGGCGGCCGGAAGGAGACCGGCGTCGTAACTCCAGCCGGATCCGTCGAAGTCACCCTGGCCGGGATTGTCCGTGGTGGCCGTACCGTCGTGCGCCATGTCCCCGCTCAGGTCCACCGCGCACTGCTTGTCCGTGGCTGTCGCACACTTCGCGGCCGCGCGTACCTCGACGGTGGCTTCCCGGGTGACGCGGCCCGCTCCGTCGGCCTCGACCGTGAAGCGCACCGGGTAGGACCCGGCGGCGGTGCCCGGAGGCACGGTCACCTTCACGGACACCGTCTTCTGTACGGGCAGGTGCTGGGACCGGATCCGCAGCGGTGAGCGCGGAGTTGTCGTCACCTGCCAGCCGGTGGGCGCCTGAGCCGTCACCGACGCCCGCAGTTCACCAGGGGCCTGGCCGAGGACGTCCAGGGTCAGGTGGGCGGTCTGGGCCGTGTCGCCGACCGGGACGACGTCGGAGGAGCTCCGCAGGGACGCGTCCAGGTGCCGTCGTCCGTCGGCCTCCTCCTGGTTGACCGACGGCGGCTGGGCACCCGTACCGGTACCCCAGCCCGACGGCTTCGTACCGAGCCGGTGGACCAGGGTGCCGCCGTGCGAGACCTTGTCCCAGTCCAGCCAGGTGCGCCGTACGTCCCGGCCGTCCAACGACACATCCTGGACGTACCGGTTGGTGTCGCTCGCCCCTGGCGCCTTGATCGTCAGTGTGCCGCCCTGCCGCTTCCCGTACCGGCCGATCGTGATGGCCGCGGAGTCGAACTGCGGGCTGGACAGCGCCAGGAAGTCACCGCCGCTCATCGTCGGGTAGAGGCCGAGCGAGGAGAACACGTACCAGGCCGACATGGTGCCCAGGTCGTCGTTGCCGGTCATGCCGTCGGGCCCGTTGGTGAACAGCGTCATCGCGGCGCGCACCACGGTCGCCGTCTTCGCCGGCGCGCCCGCCCACAGGTACATGTAGGGCGCGTGGAGATCGGGCTCGTTGTTCGGGTTGTAGGTCGGCTTGCCGTAGTAGTCGTACGGCTGGGAGATCCAGTCCTTGCGCGCCGTGCCCGCCGGGTCGGTGAGCAGCTTGTCGTAGACGAAGAAGGAGTCGAGCCGCTTCTCCGTGGCCTTCCGGCCGCCCATCAGCCCGACAAGACCGGCGGGGTCCTGAGGCACGAGCCACTGGTACTGGTACGCGCCGCCCTCGTGGAACTGGTGGCCCGCTTCGACCGGGTCGTAGGGCGTCATCCACGTCCCCGCGGTCGTGCGGGGCCGGAACTGGCCGATCGAGGAGTCCCACAGGTTGCGGTACCACTGGCCGCGGGCCGCGAACATCCGTGCGTCGGAGCCGTGCCCGAGCCCCTTGGCCATCAGTGCCAGTGACGCGTCCGCCGCCGAGTACTCCAGGGTCGCCGAAGCCGGGTGGGTGCAGTCGTTGTCGCCGCCCTTGTCCGCGCAGTCCTTCTTCAGCTCCAGGCCGGAGGGGACGTAGCCGCGCTTGCTGTACTGGTCCACGGCGGAGCGGCCGTTGTACGGGGAGTCGGCGGGCGGGGTACTGGTCGCGTTCTTCTTCAGCAGCGCGTAGGCCTCGTCCTCGTGCCCGGCCAGCATGCCCTTCGACCATGCCTCGACGAGGAACGGCGTCACGGGGTCGCCGGTCATGATGTTGGTCTCGCTGTTGGCGAGGGCCCACCGGGGCAGCCACCCGCCGTCCTTTCCGATCGCGAGGACCGACAGCGCCACGTCCCGGGCGACACGTGGCTCCACCATCTCCAGCAGCTGGTTCTGCGGCCGGTAGGTGTCCCACAACGACAGGTTCTGATATGGCGTGAAGTCGGAGGCGGTGTGCACCGCGCCGTCGAACCCCGTGTAGCGGCCGTCGACATCACCGGCCAGGTTCGGGTGCAACTGCGCGCGGTACAGGGCGCTGTAGAACACCTTCTGCCGCTCCGGAGTCCCTCCGCCGACCTTGATCGAGGAGAGCTGCTTCTCCCAGGTGGCACGCAGCGCGGCGCGCGTGGCGTCGAAGTCGTACGAGTCCCCGGTCTCCTCCGCGAGGTTCTTCCGGGCACCGTCCATGCCGGTGTACGACAGGCCCACCTTCACGACGGCGTCCCGGTCGTCGGTCGCGTCGAAGGTCACCCAGGCGCCGTTGCTGCCCTCTCCTTCGGCATCTCGCGTGCCTGGCTCGGGTGTTGAACCCCGCCAGGTGCCATGATCCTTGAAGGGCCGGTCGAAGGTGGCGGTGAAGTAGACGGTGTGCTTGTCCTTCCCGGCGCAGAACCCTCCGGCACGCACCCGCCCCTCCACCGTCCGGTCCCCGACCACGTGCACCTCGGAGTCGAACACGTTCTGGTTGGCCTTGCCGGTGTTGAACAGCACATTCGCCGCGCCGGTGGCCGGGAAGGTGTACCGCTGCCAGCCGGTGCGTTTCGTGGCGGTCAGTTCGGCATCGATGTCGTACGTCGACAGGCCCACCCGGTAGTAGCCGGGGGTGGCTTCCTCGTCGTCGTGCGAGTACTTGGAGCGGTACGTGTCCGGGTTCACGCTGTCGACCGCGCCGGTCGTCGGCATGATGGGCAGCTCCCCGGAGACACCGCAGCCCACTCCGGAGAGGTGGGTCTGGCTGAACCCGTGGATCTTGTCCTGCTGGTAGTCGTACCCGCCCTGCCCGCCGGTGTCCGGGCTGACCTGGACCATGCCGAACGGGGCGGCGGCCCCGGGGAAGGTGTTCCCGAAGTTCTGGGTGCCGATGAAGGGATTCACCAGTGCTGCGGGGTCGGAGACCGACTCGGCGGCGGCCGCGACGGGCGGAAGCACACCCCCGAAGAGCAGGCCTGGAATGAGCAAGCCGACGCCCGCGGCGATTGCGCGGGCCGTGATCCGTCTGACGGACAGCCGCATCGGGCAGACCTCCTTGACAACGTTGTCTCGGCTGGACAGACCGAGAACCTGCCATGCCGACCGGATCGCTGTCAATGGTCCAAACGCCGGTGTGCGCAGTTGAGTTCACCTCCGTCGGGGTGACGTGGGGCTGTGCGGCGCCGGCGGCCGCGACGGGTTGGCGGTGGGCGACGGCTATGGCTGGGGCAAGGACGCGGTGGTTCTCGTCGCTCCTGCCGCGCAGCCTCGGCGCCTACGGGCAGGGTGAAGAACTGGCACTTGGGGGAGCGGTCGCAAGGTTGCTGCAGCGGCTCGCGGAGCTCCACCCGGTCGGCCCCGACGCGGCTGCGCCCGCTCATGACACGGCGGTGCCCGAGGCATTCGCCGACGTTGACGCCCCGGCAGCGGTGGTGGGTGGACGGGGCGTATCGACGGCTCGGCGCCCGATACTGCGGCCATGGCGGCGCTCGAACGCGAGCTGACGGGCTGACCGAGCGCGTCGACGTCCTGGCCCGCAACCGTGACGCGATCGCCGGCTACCTCGCCGAACTCCAAAGGCCGGACTGATCCGCCACGAGTGGCGATGGCTGCGCCAACCGGTGCTCATGTCGCGCCGGTCGACCGTCTCCTTCGCCGACGAGTTGCCAAGTCCCCGGACGGGTGCGGGCCGTTCTTCACGAGAGCGGCGGAGTTACGCGGTCACCGCGACCACGTGCTTGCCCACGGCGCCGCCGCGCTCGAAGGCCTCGTGTGCTACGGCGATGTCCGTGAGCGAGTACACGCTGTCGATCACCGGGCGCAGCGCACCTGACGTGACGTTGTCGGCCAGGTCGCGCAGTACGGCGGTGTCGGGGTTGGCGCTGAAGGTGCGGATGCGGCGGGAACCGTACACGCTCGACGCGGCGATCGCGGCCAGGGCGGAGGCGGAGAGTCCTACGGTGACCATCCGGCCGCCGGCGGCCAACCGGCTCCGGTAGCAGTTCAGTTCCGTACCGACCGTGTCGACGATGACGTCGAAGGGGCCGATCGCGTCCGAGGTGGTCGAGCCGTAGTCGAGGACCTCGTCGGCGCCGAGGCCGGTGAGGACCGCAGCGTGGCGGTCGCGGGCGAGTGCCGTCACGTGGCAGCCCAGCGCGTGGGCCAGTTGGACGACGGCCGTGCCGACCCCGCCCGCCGCGCCCCGGACGAGGACCCGTTCCCCCTTTGCCGCGTGCACGGAGTCCCGCAGTGCGAGAAGCGCCGTCGCGCCCGCGACGACAAGGGAGGCCGCGTCGAGCGACGAGAGGCCGGCGGGGGCGGGCGAGATGCGGCTGGCCGGGACTACGACGTACTCGGCCGCTCCGGCGGTTACGTGCCGCTTGCGGGGGTGCACCATGCCCCACACTCGGTCCCCGGCCCGGTAGCCCTCGACCTCCGCGCCGGTCTCGACGACGACGCCCGCGAAGTCCAGCCCCGCCCCGAGCGGGAAGCGGCGGCCGGAGACCATCTTCAGCTCCCCGGCGCGGACGATCACATCGTGCCCGTTCACGCTGGACGCCTCGACCGACACCAGGACCTCGCCCGCACCGGGAGCGGGGCGGGCGACCTCGTTGACCCGCAGGACATCCGCTGCACCGTAACTCGTGATCTGGGCGGCCTTCATGGCGGTGGTCCTTCCGTGGTCGGCTGGTGTGCATCCGATCCTTCCCCAGGCTGCCCGCATCATGGTCGTTCGCCTTTTCCTGGGACTGGCAGACCCACCGTCCCCGGCCGCGTCCGCGCCATACTTGCCCCGTGACAGACGACTCCCTCGACGCCCTCGCCCTGACCGGCGATCCCCGGCGCGAACTCGCCGAGTTCCTGCGGACCCGCCGAACTCGCGTACGTCCACAGGACGTTGGCCTGGAACCGGGCCCCAGGCGGCGTGTTGCCGGGCTGCGGCGGGAGGAGCTGGCCCTGCTGGCCGGGGTCAGCTCGGACTACTACCAGCGCATGGAGCAGGGACGCGATGTACACCCCTCCGAGCAGGTCCTGGACGCCCTGGCGCGCGCCC
>NZ_JAPWHT010000418.1:0-9083 GCF_027270795.1 Streptomyces sp. ActVer | reverse complement strand
AGTTCGTCGTCCAAACCCGGTGGGGCTGGGATCCGGAGACCGTGCGCAGGACCTCGCCGAACGGCGAGTAGGGAAGGTGTTGTCGAGCCGGATCCGCACCCGCGGCCCGCCCGCCGAGGTGTGCACCACGAGCCGCAGCGTCCGGTCCGTCCACGGCCCGACCGCCGTGTAGCCGGAGGCCGACGCGGCCCAACTGCCGGTCCAGCCACGGGAGTCGGCGCGCACCGAGAGCGCGAACACATGAAGGTCGGGGTTGCGCGGCAGCTCCACCGAGGCCACCTCGCGCCCCTGGACGAGCGGCACGGTCACGACGTACAGCCGTGCCTTCTCGGCGAGTTGGCCGCCGGGCGTGTCGATGTGCGGCAGGGCCACGGCCTTGGTGGCGAGCGGGCCGCCGCGCCAGTCGGACGCGGTCAGCCGGTACGAGGAGCGCGAGCCGTTCGTGTACCGCACCACCCCCGTGCCGCTCGCGGCGGCACATTGCTCCGCCTCCGGGGCGCTCCAGTCGGTGCCGGGACCACGACCGTCCTCAACCCTTCGGGCCTCCGCGCGCTCGTGGTCCCGGCACCGACGCGCCCCTGCGTCTCCGCGGTCGCCGCCCGTGCCCGCCACCAGGAAGGCGAGCGCGTCACCACGACCGCCGACCCGTACGGACTGGCCGTTGGCGCGTACGTTGTCGGGCTCGCCCGCGGCCCGGCGGGGCCAGGTCAGCCGGGCGCCCTGGACCGTCAACGAGCGCCCGGGCGTCCAGCCCGCGGCGGTCAGGTCCTGCGCCGACAGGGAGCGGCCCGAGCCGTCGAAGTCCGCCTCGCCTGGCCGCGCGTCGTCGCTGACGGCGGTGTTGTCGAAGTGCCGCTCCAGCGGCAGCGGCCGCTTCTTGGCGGGCGCTGAGGGCAACGCGGGCGCCTCGGACACCGCGGGCGACTCTGCCGTGGCGGCTGTCGCGGGAACCGTCACCGCCGCCGAGAGCAGAGCGAGAACGACGGCCGTACCCCAGACACGTCGGCGCACACCGACTCCTCCCACTTACGACTCACGGACCAACGGCTCACGAACCGTTCGGGCACGGTTCACGGACGAGGTGACAGGTGCACCGTGAAGCTAAAGAGGCGGCAGGGACTCGTCAATGATCCGGGCGCGAACTCGGCGCGAACTCCCTGGGAACAGGCGTTCCGCGTGCCCTGTGGTGCGCCGGGCGATAGGGATGACAGGCTGGGTGTATGAACATCCCTTTCCTGGGCAACTGGCGCAAGAAGCGGGGCCCTGCCGGAGGAGTCGCGGTCTTCTCCGACAGTGAGAGCGACCGCGAGGGGGTGGCCGAACTGCTCTCCGAGTGCGAACTGCTGCGCTCCCAGGCACATCAGGCAGGGGTCGAACTCGACGACTCCGCGGCCTCGTTGGAGGCGCTGGACCAACTCGTGCCGCGCTGGCGCGACGACGAGGAGAGCCTGCCCTGGCTGGGCAACGACGCCGGCCTCTATCTCGGCACGGTCATCGTGCGTACGGTCCCCGGTGCCGTCTGGGAGATCTGGCCGGGCGGTCAGCCGGTCGTACGACTGGCCTCCGGCCGTGAGTTCGACGTGGTCTCCATCGGGCACGAGTGGGCGGCCAGCGGTGCCCCCGAACTCTCGCAGCTGTACGCCGAGGTCGCGGAAGCGTAAGGCTCTGGCCCTGGCCGCCGCCTTAAATACGGCTAATGCCCGAAAAGTGCGTGTCGGGTACTAACTCCACTCTTGTGTGGATAGCTTGCGGGAATCGCGACACAGCTGAGAGTGGGTAGGGCTGAGGATGGCCGTCGATCCGTTGATCGAGCTGCGTGACGTCAACAAGTACTTCGGGGAGCTGCATGTCCTACAGGACATCAACCTCACCGTCGGCAAGGGGGAGGTGGTCGTGGTCATCGGCCCTTCGGGGTCGGGGAAGTCGACTCTGTGCAGGGCCATCAACAGGCTGGAGACGATCCGTTCCGGGGAGATCAGGCTCGACGGGAAGCTGCTGCCGGAGGAGGGCAAGGACCTCGCCACGCTCCGCGCCGAGGTCGGGATGGTCTTCCAGGCGTTCAACCTCTTCGCGCACAAGACGGTCCTGCAGAACGTCTCGCTCGGTCAGATCAAGGTCCGCGGCCGCAAGAAGGCCGAGGCCGACAAACGCTCGCTCGAACTCCTCGACCGCGTGGGCCTCGTCTCGCAGGCGCCCAAGTACCCCGCCCAGCTCTCCGGCGGCCAGCAGCAGCGCGTGGCCATCGCCCGCGCCCTCGCCATGGACCCCAAGGCGCTCCTCTTCGACGAGCCGACCTCGGCACTCGACCCGGAGATGATCAACGAGGTCCTGGAGGTCATGCAGCAACTCGCGCGCGAGGGCATGACCATGGTGGTCGTCACCCACGAGATGGGCTTCGCCCGTTCGGCCGCGAACCGCGTCGTCTTCATGTCCGACGGCCGCATCGTCGAGGACCGCACCCCCGAGGAGTTCTTCACCAACCCGCGCAGCGACCGCGCCAAGGACTTCCTCTCGAAGATCCTCAAGCACTGAGCGGGGGAGCGAGATCATGATCACATTTCCGCCGCCGCACTCGTTCCCGTCCCAACTCCACGTCCAGGGAACGGAGTTGATTCCGGTGCCCGGATCCGGTGCGAAGTCCCTCCGGGCCGACGGGCCGACCGGGCCGAACCTCGACTACGATATGCCGTTCACTGCCGTGGTGATGGGGACAGAGGCCGTGGACACCACCCCGGCCGAACCAGGGACGCTGCTGCCGGGCACGCGGTAGCGAGGGGCAATGGCCCGCCCGGCAGCAGCCGGAGATCACTGCTCGCGCAGCGGTACCGACACGTACGACTGGTCGGCCGCGGGCGAGGAGAAGGTCAGCTGCGCGCCGGTCGGGTTGTGCTCGATGTAGAGCGGGTCGACCGTGTCGACCACCAGGGCGAGTCGATGCCCTGCCGGGACGTCGTAGGCCGTGGAGAACAACTCCAGGTCGACGCCGAACGGCTTGCCGGGCGTCTGCCCGTGGAAGGTGTACGGCGCGTTGCTGACCAGCTTGCCGAGGCCGAGCGGGCCCACGTCGTAGAGGTACGCGACGAGGGTGCCGCTCTCCTTGGTACTCGTGAGAGTTGTGTGCAATTTCGTGGTGCCGCGCACCCGTTGGGCGCTCGCGTACCTCTCCGACTGCCAGACCGCGGCGTACCGACGGGGCAGCAGCGGGATCGACGCCACCGGCGGCAGCTGGGCGAGCTGGTCGAGGATGCTGGAGAGGAAGATGATCCCGCCGTCCGCGCCCGAGTTGACGTTCGCGCGGATCGTGGTGGACCCCGTGAGGGCGATCTTCTTGCGCGTCTCACCGACCGACTTCCAGTCCGGGTAGCCCTCGTAGCCGCCCGTGGAACGGGACTTGAGCCGGACCGGCTGCTCACGGTCGATGCCGTTGTCCACGCCCTTGAGGTAGTGGTCGAACCAGCGGCTCGTGTCCGTCCACACGTCGTTCGGGAGCCCGAACAGGCCGGTCACCTCGGCGGTGGCGTGGTCGCCCGGCCGGTACTCCAGCCGCTTCGGGCCGGTCAACTTCTCGTAGAACTTGGCGTATTGGTTGGGCGGGAAGATCGTGTCGCCCCAGCCGTTGGCGAGCAGGATCGCCGCGCCGTTCTTGTTGAGCTGGTCGACGTAGGTCGAGGGGGAACGTTTCTTCCCCCAGGCGATCAGCTCCTGCTCCTTGTCGAGGTTGGACGCGAAGAAGTCCTTGAAGATCTGCTGGAGTTCGGCGCTGGGGCGGCCGGTGATCTGGCCCGCGCCGTTGAGCAGGGCGGCGGCCTGGGAGTGCTGGGTGCGGCCCGAGTAGATCGAGTCGATGAGGTCGGCCCAGCCGCTGAGGGACGCGACAGCCTTGACGCGCTTGTCGTGCGCGGCGGCGAGCAGGCTGATGCCGGCGCCGTACGAGACGCCCGCCATGCCGATGTTCAGGGCGTCGGACGGGGTGTTGGCGAGGGCCCAGTCGATGACCTTCGACGCGTCGGCTATGTCCGGTGGACCTGCTACTTCTATCTCTCCGCCCGACTGCCAGAAGCCGCGGACGTTGTAACTGACCACGACATAGCCGGAGTCGGCGAGTTTCTGGGCCTGGGCGAGATACTCGACCTGGGGCAGGCCCCAGCTCGTGGGCAGCACGATGAGCGGGTAGGCGCGGGTGGCGTCGGCGTTCGCGGGCATGACGACATTGGCCTTGAGGACGGTGCCGCCGTCCCCGGTGATGTCGACGAACCGGACGGCGGCGGGCGCCGCCTGTGCGGCCGGGGCGAGCCCGAGAGCCGTGCCGGCGATCAGGGTCGCCGAGACGACACCTACGGCGGTGGTACGCAGAGCCTTGCGCGGATGTCCCACAGGTCACTCCTCACACGTGTAAGTGCCAAAGTGACCCGACGGTAACCTCGTTGCCTTACCGCAAGTAACCCGTGGGTAAGTTACGCACGAGTAACGATTGTTGAAATGTGCTGGAACCTAGGAGGCGCGGTGGGTGCTCCGTGCGGGAGTCGCAGGCAGTGGGGTCTGTGAGGCGCGAGTGACGTCCGCGACGAGCTCGACGACATCCGGCCCGTACGCCTGGGAGTTCACGACCTTCAGGAGGATCACGAAGGAGTTGTTGCCGTGCTTGCGGGCCAGCCGTTCGTGGTTGCGCGCCACATAGCGGGTCGCGGCCTGGTTGGTGATCGCGCGCTGGCCGCAGAAGAGGAAGACGGGCCGTGCCGTGTTGCCCGCCGTGAGCCGGGCGAGGATCACGTACTCGCCCTTGCCGGGCTCCAGCCGGTAGCGCTCGCTGCCTATCTGGAACGCGCCGCGGTCCGGGCCCGGTTCGGGGTCGACGTTGACGCGGATGCCCGGCAGCAGTGAATGGAGATGCGCGGCCATGCGCCGGTTCGACGACGGCCCGCCCACGCAGAACTCCGTGCGCTCCCCGAAGCCCTGCTGTGCCGCGTCGTGCGCGATGACCTGGGCGTGGGCGCCGCAGTCCTTGATCAGGGCGGAGAGTTCGAGCAGCGCGAAGACGTCATGGCGCATCACCGAGAGTTCCGCGCCGCCGGCCTCGCGATTGACCACCAGCAGCGACTCGGAGTTGTCGGGCAGGCCGAAGAAGGCCTGCTTGCGGCGCAGCTTGCGCTTCCACAGGTACGTACGGGCGAGCCAGCCCAGTGCGGCGCTGAGGCCGGCGGCGACCACGCCGAGGACGATGTTGCGCACGTCGTCATTCATGGGCGCGCATGCTAGCGGGCACCTGCACCGGTGTTCGAGAGGGACCTGACGCGGCCATGCCCAGGAGTTACGCTGCGCAGACGGTCGTTAACTGGAGGTACGGATGGGGCGCTCGGGCGCGCGGAGTCTGGCTGTGGTGGCGGTTTCGGCCGCGATGATGTCGGTGGGGGCGGCACCGCCCTCCTCAGGACCTTCCGGGGGCTCAGGTCCGGCCGAGAAGGTGCCGGTCGCCGTCGGGTACGGCGGGGCCGTCGCGAGCGTGGACGCGGACGCCTCGGCCGCCGGGATCGAGATCCTCCGCAAGGGCGGCAACGCGGTGGACGCGGCCGTCGCCACGGCGGCCGCGCTCGGCGTCACCGAGCCGTACTCGTCGGGCATCGGCGGCGGCGGTTACTTCGTCTACTACGACGCCAAGTCCCGTACGGTGCGGACGATCGACGGACGTGAGACGGCGCCCCTGACGGCCGACTCGGGGCTCTTCCTGGAGAACGGCCGGCCGATCCCGTTCGCCGACGCCGTGACCAGCGGTCTGGGCGTGGGCACGCCCGGGACGCCCGCCACCTGGCAGAGGGCGCTGGACAGCTGGGGCAGCAAGGGTCTCGGATCGCTGCTGAAGCCCGCGGAGCGGCTCGCGCGCGACGGGTTCACCGTCGACGCCACGTTCCGCTCGCAGACCGAGTCCAACGAGGCGCGGTTCCGGAACTTCCCCGACACGACCGAGCTGTTCCTGCCGGGCGGCTCGCTGCCGGTGGTCGGCTCGACGTTCAAGAACCCCGATCTGGCCCGTACGTACGAGGAGTTGGGCCGCAAGGGCGTGAGCGCGCTCTATCGCGGCAAGCTGGCCAAGGACATCGTCGACACGGTGAACAAGCCGCCGGTGGACCCGGCTTCGGGCTACAACGCGCGCCCCGGCGAACTGTCCCTGAAGGATCTGGCGAAGTACGAGGCGAAGCGGCAGGCGCCCACGAAGACCTCGTACCGCGGACTGGGCGTCTACTCGATCGCGCCCTCGTCCTCCGGTGGCACCACGGTCGGTGAGGCCCTCAACATCCTTGAGAACACCGACCTTTCGAAGGCCACGGACGTCCAGTACCTGCACCGCTACATCGAGGCGAGCCGGATCGCCTTCGCGGACCGGGGGCGCTGGGTGGGCGACCCCGCCTTCGAGGACGTACCGACGAAGGAACTCCTCTCGCAGAAGTACGCCGACTCGCGCGAGTGCCTCATCAAGGACGACGCGGTGCTGACCAGCCCGCTGGCGCCCGGCGATCCGCGCGACCCCGCGGCGTGCGCGGCCGGTGGCACGGCCGCACCGACGACGTACGAGGGCGAGAACACGACCCATCTGACGGCGGCCGACAAGTGGGGCAACGTCGTCGCGTACACCCTCACCATCGAGCAGACCGGCGGCAGCGGGATCACCGTCCCGGACCGGGGCTTCATCCTCAACAACGAGCTGACGGACTTCTCCTTCGCGCCGGCGAGCCCGGCCGTGCACGATCCGAACCTGCCGGGTCCTGGCAAGCGCCCGCGCTCGTCGATCTCGCCGACGATCGTCCTCGACGCCCACGCCAAGCCGGTGGTGGCGCTGGGCTCGCCCGGCGGCGCGACCATCGTCACGACCGTCCTGCAGACGCTGACCGGGTTCGTCGACCGGGGCCTCCCGCTCGTCGACGCGATCGCCGCCCCGCGCGCCAGCCAGCGCAACCAGACGACCACCGAGCTCGAACCGGGCCTGTGGAACAGCCCGTTGAGGGCCCGGTTGGAGTCTCTCGGCCACGGCTTCCGCCAGAACCCGGAGATCGGCGCGGCGACCGGTGTCCAGCGCCTGCCGAACGGCAAGTGGCTGGCGGCGGCCGAGACCGTACGCCGGGGCGGCGGCTCGGCGATGGTGGTGCGGCCGGAGCGGTAGGCCGCGGGCTGGCGGCAGGGCGCCGGCGGATGGTCAGCGGGCCGTGAGGATGCGCGGCCCCGCGTCCGTGATGGCCACCGTGTGTTCCGCGTGGGCCGCTCGGGTGCCGTCGTTCGTGCGGAGGGTCCAGCCGTCGGCGGCGGCGTGGTACTCGTCGGTGCCGCCGGCGATGAGCATGGGCTCGATGGCGAGGGCCATGCCGTGCCGGAGGGGCAGGCCGCGGCCGGGCCGCCCCTCGTTCGGCACGGGCGGGTCCTCGTGCATACGGCGGCCTATCCCGTGGCCGCCGAAGCCGTCCGGGATGCCGTACCCCGCCTCGCGGCACACCGTGCCGATCGCGTGCGCGATGTCGCCGATGCGGTTGCCGACGACGGCCGCCTCGATGCCCGCGGCGAGGGCCCGCTCGGCGGTCTCGACGAGGTGCAGGTCGGCGGGGCGGGGTGTGCCGACCACGAAGCTGATCGCCGAGTCGCCCACCCAGCCGCCGAGCTCGGCGCCGAAGTCGATCGAGACCAGGTCGCCGTCGCGCAGCCGGTAGCCGGTCGGGATGCCGTGCACGATCGCGTCGTTCACGGAGGCGCAGATGACGGCCGGGAAGGGCACGGGAGCGAAGGAGGGCCGGTAGCCGAGGAAGGGGGAGCCCGCGCCCGCGTCCCGCAGGACCTGGTGCGCGACCTCGTCCAGCTCCAGGAGCGAGACGCCCACTCCGGCGGCCTCCTGCACCGCCGTGAGGGCCCGGGCCACGACCTGGCCCGCTTCGTACATCGCGTCGACAGACGTGTCCGTCTTCAGTTCCACCATGCCAATTACTATACCGGTCGGGGCGTGGGCGCCGGCCTCCGCCCTCCTATTCAAATAACGGTCGCCGGTATTAGGGTGGGCGCATGGTGCGAACCCCGCTGACCCCCGAAGAGCATGAACGCGGCGAGCGGCTCGGCAAGCTGCTGCGTGAGGCCCGCGGAGGCCGCAGCATGGTGGAGATCGCCGCGAGTGCGGGCATCTCGGCCGAGACCCTCCGCAAGATCGAGACCGGCCGCGCGCCGACCCCCGCCTTCTTCACGGTGGCGGCGCTGGCGCGGGTGCTGGGCCTCTCGATGGACGAGATCGCGGGCAGCTGTGCGCTGGCCCCGGCGTGACGCGCGGATGACACCCCGTCAAGTCCGGGGCGCCTCACGTCACGTTCCGGGTCAGTAACCGCACTCTGCGTCCGGGTCGAAAACTCGTTGTAGCCATTCCGTAACACGAACGGTGTTTTCTATCGAACCGGAGTACTCCAGTCTGGCGTGGGGTGAAGGCAATGGCGGTGGAACAACTCCCGGGCCAGGTGCGGGAGTTCGCGCAATATCTCAATGGCCTGCTGTCCCGGCTCGACCAGGGCGGGGGCTGGTGCGGCGTGTTCTGGCAGCGCGACCCCGAGGGGATGCGGGCCTGTCTGGACGGCACTGAGGTACCGCCCTGGGACGTCATGCAGGCGCTCCTCCAGGATGTCGCCGCGGAGTTCGGCGACCGTGCCGCCGCCCAGGAGTCCGACCGGGCGCGGGCGCTGCACGGCGCGTCCCTCGCCGCGTACGACGGGCGGCCCGGTGGCCGCGACGCCCTCGGCGACCGCCTCGACGTCATGCTCCGCGAACAGCGCTACGCCGCCGAACGGCTCTCGGAACTCGGCCGCTCACTGCGTACGGCCACCGGCCCGGAAGAGGCCGAGTCCTACCGCATCGACCTGGCCTGGGCCCGCGACGACCACGACCGTGCGACCGCCCGCTGTGCCGAACTCCGGTCCCGCATGGATGAGTTGGACCGGCGCGCGGTCGGCGGCCGGGCGCAGGGAGCGCTGACCATCCCGCCCGGCGAGATCGGCACCGACGTCTTCTGGGACGAGGGGCCCCGGTCCGACCGGAGCGCCGGCGGGAGCGTCGGGCCGTCCACGGGG
>NZ_JAPWHT010000417.1:0-9093 GCF_027270795.1 Streptomyces sp. ActVer | reverse complement strand
GGCTTGGCCGCGTCCAGCAGCGCGGGCACGGCCGCGGCCAGGGAGGGCGCGTGGTGCCGTACGCCGATGAGGTAGGGCGCCGCCGGGTCGGTGAGGGCCGCGACGGCTTCGTCGGGGGAGAGGGGCACGGTGGTCAGTCCTCCAGGACGGTGCGCAGGTCCCACAGGGTGCGCCAGGTGGCGGAGCCCTGTTCGGCGCGGCGCCTGACGGGGCCGTCCCAGTAGCCGCGCAGCCGGGCCGCGTCGGCGGGGTCGTCCTTGCGGACCACGCCGAGGAGGTGACCGGGCAGCAGGCCGAGGACGTCACGGTCGCCCGGGAAGTAGGCGGCGGCGAGCCCCAGCGCGCCCGCCACGGACACGGCTTCCGCGGTGCTCATCACCGTGGAGGGCCGCTCGACCTCCCAGCCTTCCGCGGACCGGCCCTCCCGCAGGTCCCGGAAGGCCGTGATGAGGGCTTCCAGTACGGCGTCGTCGACGCGGAAGGGGGCTCCGGCCCGCTCGACCGAGGCACGTGCCTGGCTGCGTACGAGCGCGGTCTCGGCGTCGAGGTCCGCGATGGGGCCGACGGTCCCGAAGTTGAAGCGGCGCTTGAGCGCGGCCGACATCTCCGAGACCCCCTTGTCGCGCAGGTTGGCGGTCGCGATGAGGCTGAAGCCGGGTGCCGCGTGGGCCAGGGAGTCCTCGGTGCCCGCCAGTTCGGGTACGGCGATGCGCCGCTCGGAGAGCAACGACACCAGTGCGTCCTGTACTTCGGGCAGGCAGCGGGTGACCTCCTCGACCCGGGCGACGGCTCCCCGGGTCATGGCGGTCAGGACGGGCGAGGGTACGAGGGCCTGGCGGCTGGGTCCCTGGGCCAGCAACAGGGCGTAGTTCCAGCCGTACTTGAGCTGGTCCTCCGTCGTGCCCGCGGTGCCCTGGACGACCAGGCCGCTGGTGCCGCAGACGGCGGCGGACAGCAGCTCGGACAGCATGGACTTTGCGGTGCCGGGCTCGCCGACGAGCAGCAGCCCGCGCTCGCCGGCGAGGGTGACGACGCACCGCTCGACCAGGGCACGGTCACCGACGAACTTGCCTTCTACGACGAGGCGCCGCGGCACACCCTCGGGCGTCGGGGCGTCGTCGGGCAGCCGCAGGACCCGGCCGTCGCTGCCCATGACGAACGTGACGACGGCACGGGGCGTGAGCCGCCACGCCGGTGGGCGCGGCCCGTCGTCGTAGGCGGCGAGGAAGGCCAGCTCGGTGGCGTGCCGGTCCTCGGGCGGAGTGATCTGGCGGGCCGTGTCGGCGGCCAGGGTGGTGGTCATCGGTGGTCCGTCCGGTCGGGTCGGGAGGTCGTCGGCAGAGGGGTCGTCGTCCGAGGAGCCGTCATCCGGGGCCGCAGGCAAGGGTTCGTCCGGTCGGCTCGGGCGGTGGTCATCGGCGGCGGCCCTTCCGGGTGGCGCGGGTGGTGAGCTTCTCGTAGGCGGGCGCGTCACCGTCCTGGACGCGTTGCCAGGCGAGGGCGAACAGGTCGGGCACCGGGAGGCGGGGCACGGCACGTGAGCGGTCGCGCACCGGGTAGAGGCCCTCCTTCCAGGTCTCCACCGGCAGGGCGGGGGACTTGAGGTCGCGCCAGCCGCAGGGCAGGAAGAGGGTGCGCCCGGCGCGCGGTCGCTTCGCCTCGACGACCAGGTCGGTGGCGGCCAGTTCGGTGCGGGCCTTCTTCAGCCGAGCGGGCTTCCAGCCGGTCCAGCGGGCGCAGTTGCGGTCCGTCGGATCGGGCAGTGCCAGCAACTGGAGGTAGAGCGCGGCGGCGTCCTCACTGAGACCGTGTGCCGAGGCCACTTCGGCGACCAGCGCGGGAGCGACGACGGTGGGGTCCTGGGCGTGACCGACGGGTTCCTCGGGGGCGAGGCCGGCGGTCAGGGCGCGGTCGAGTCCGTCGTCGAGGATCGTGCGCAGGGCTTGAAGGCCACCGTCGCGGTCCTGACCCACCAGGCCCTCCAGGAGCCCGAGGACCGCGTCATCCGGACCGGTGAGGGCGCCGGGCCGGAGCAGGACCGTCTCTCGATCGCCGTACCAGGGGCGCAGCACGAGAGCCTCCCCGACAGGCGTCAGACCGTGTTCGTCGGCTCCTCCGGTGGCGGGAAGCCCGTATGCCTTGCGCAGTTCGACCGCCGTCGAGCCGCCCTTGTCCGTCCACTCGACGTCGAGGTCGAGCAGCAGCCCGGGGTCGGTGAGCCGGCGGCGCAGGGCGGCGAGGCCCTCGGGCAGGCAGGCGCGCAGCGAGTGCCCGTACGGCAGGCCATACGCGAGTGCGGCCAGGGAGGCGACGGCACGGGTCAGGTCGTACCGTCCGGGCACCGCCGCGGGGTCGGCCGGGACGAGGTTGCCGTTCTTGTCCGGCCGTTGCACCGTCGTGCGGCTGATCCAGGGGGTGAGACCCGGATTGAGCACGGCCTCGGCGGAGCCGGCGGGCAGACCGGCGAGATCGACCGCGAGGTCCTCGGGCAGGCGGACGACAGAAGCGAGGCGCTCGGCCCACACCCGGCCCGCGGCCGCGATGTCCGGTCCGGTCGTCCACAGGTCGGCGGGGTCCTCGGGGAGCAGAGCGCCCATGAGGGCGAAGCGGTCCTCCCGGCCGAGCGACGACAGCCGGCCGTTGCCCAGGTCCATCTGCCGGGGTTTCAGACCGATCGTGGCGAGTACGTCGGCGCTGGGGTTCTGCGGACGCGCGGCGAGGAGCACGGTGGCCTGGACGGGGCCCAGACCGTCGCGGGTCGCGGTGGCGAACGCGGCGGGCGCCCCGGAGTGCCAGGGGGCGGCGCCCTTGTCCCGGATCGTCCGGGTGAGGGCGGCCAGCCCGTCGGCGGGGAACGCCGACTGCACCGCGGTCTCCTTGTCTAGGGTGAAGTGGGCGACGGCGCCGAACGCGCCGGAGGGGTCGTGGTCGAGGGCGAGCCAACCGACCCGATTGCGCTCGGTGTCGACGGACTGGCAGCCGAGGAGGACCACGGTGCGTCCGTCCCGGCGGAGCACCTGACCGGCACGCTGCTGCTTGGTGTGCGGCTCGCTCAGCAGGATCTCGCGCAGCCCGCCTCCGGCTGCGGCCAGCGGTCCTTCGGCGACCGCCTCCAGCAGCAGGAGCAGGGATTCCCGTTCGTCGTCGGTCAGGGTGGGCGTGGCGGTCCGGTAGGCCAGTGGCCGCAGCACGGCCAGCAGTGACGGCCACACGATGCCGATGTCGGGGATCGTGCGCTCCTCGCTCCGCCAGCCGTCACCGAGGGCGCCCGTCTGCGCGAGATCGGGGAGCGGCTTGCCCTCGGCGGGCCGTCCGGACAGCACGTGGTTCACGGCCCGGATCTGGCGCAGCGCGGTCCAGGCGTGGTTGCCTCCCCACCATCCCCCCAGATCGGCGATGCCGGCGGTGACCGCACGCAGGGTCCGGTCCTCGCCGTGCTTGGGGCGGTAGTCGGCGAACATCTCCTCGTTCTGCCGCTGTTCGGGCCGCTTCTTCTCGACCGGCGGGGCCACGAACGCGGCAGCCGTCCCGGTGAGGCGGAGCGCCTCACGGACCAGGGCGGACACGCCGATGAGCAGCCGCTCGTCGGTGAGGCCGGGCAGGGCCGCCGCCACGGCAGGCCTGATGAAGTCGTCCACCGACGGGACGACGGGCTTGCCGTCGACGGTGGTGCCGGCGGCGTCGCCGGCCTTGACGACCAGGGCCTCACGCTCGGTCAGGGCCCGGGCCCCGGCACGCAGCACGTCGGCCGCCGCCTCGTCGGTGAGAGCACGCAGCACGGCGGACGCCCGTTCGTCGCGGGGGCGAAGTGCGTGCCAGAAGGCGACAGGCGGGACGAGCCGGGTGCCGGCGGCGTACTCCCCGCCCGGCTGACCGGGTACGACCCGGCCGAGTTCGCCGGTGGCGGAGGTGTCCTCGGAGGCGAACAGCACGACGTGCATGTTGAGGCACGCGGCGACGGGCTCGGCACCTCCCGGCAGCCGGAGCGCACCGAGAGGGAAGCCGGACGCTCGCAGGGTGACGGTCCGGCCGTCCGGCGTACCGGCGGTCGTCCGGGCCTCGGCTCCTTCGCCCTCCGAGCGAACCCAGCGGCCGAGCACCGTGCCGTCGGTGCCGAAGGGGCTGTGTTCGAGGCCGGGTTGCAGCGGCAGGACCTCGCAGTGGTGCTGCAGGAGCGCGGCGTCCTCGCGGATGCCGGACCGCAGGAAGGCGGGCAGGGACGCCCGTCCGTGCGTACCGGTGTCCGGGTCGTACTCCAGCCAGACCTGCTGTCGGCCTTGCCGGCCCTGGCGCCAGCAGGTCGTGCCGTCACCTATGACGGACCGGCTCGGCGGCAGCACGGTGTCGCCGGCGTGCAGGGTGCGTCCGCCGGTGGCACGGCCGCCGCCGGGCAGGGGGATGGAGGGGTCACCGGCGTCGTTGCCGTACCAGTGGGGCAGTTGCTCCCCGCCGAGGGTGAACACCTCGGACGGCCGGGCCGACCAGTAGCCGAACTGCTTGCTGTCCTGCCGCCACATCACGAGCAGTTCGCCGTCGGTGTAGCGGAACTGCGGTTGCTGCCAGCGGTCCAGCTCGACGGGCAGGCGCAGATCGTGGTCGAGCAGAACCTTGTCCGGTCCGACGACGACGGCCTTGTGCCTGCGGGAGAGGATCAGCGCGGGCCACGCCTCCGTCAGGCGCAGTGCGTCGTCGTCACGGTGGCGCCTGCGCCCGCTCTTGGTCTTGGCATCGGTGTCGGCTTCGAGGAGGCGCAGCGCCTCGTCCAGGGCGGGCCAGCCCAGTTTGTCGGGGATGCCGGCCCGCAGGGTGCGGCCGAGCAGCGGCGCGATCTCGTGCTCCCCGACACGCGCGACCGCTTGAGGGCTGACCCGGGCGGCGATCGGCCGGAAGGGGCGCAGGCGGTTGAGCGCCGCGCGGGCGCCGGGCAGGCCCGTCGAGGCGCGGAACCTCTCGGCCGCGTCGTCCAGCCACTCGCGCAGCACGTCACTCAGAACGGGATGGGCGGCGAGGGCCTCCAACACACCGGCGAGTGTCCGGTCGTCGCTCAGCGCATCGATGGCCCGGTGCAGCAGGGGCCGGAAACGCGGGTCAGCGGCGGTGGCGGTGAGGTCGCGCCCACCGGACTCGCGGTCGCGAAGCCAGCGGTCGAGGGACAGATACACCTCCTTGTCCGCGTCGGGCATCGCCAGGGGAACTCCCTGCGCCACGCACAGGTCCAGCAGGTCGAGGTCGGCACCGGCGTGCCAGCGGCCCGTGAACAGGTCCACGGCCCGGCCGTCGGCACGCAGCCGCGGCGCCATCCGTTCGACGAGCCGGAGGGTGAGCGGTGAGCGGCTGCTGACCGTGCCGCCGTGCTTTCGGTGGGCGGCCCAGCGGCTGAGCCACTCCGCCGCGTCGATGCCATCGGCCGCGTCGACGGCTCC
Source organism: Streptomyces sp. ActVer (assembly GCF_027270795.1). Lineage (NCBI taxonomy): Bacteria > Bacillati > Actinomycetota > Actinomycetes > Kitasatosporales > Streptomycetaceae > Streptomyces > Streptomyces sp. ActVer. The sequence goes on along the minus strand of NZ_JAPWHT010000417.1, from coordinate 3,670 downwards.
CGCTTTCTCGCCGTCCTGACCGGCCCGATCGGCCCGACGGTCCTCGCCGTTCTCGTCGTCCTCGCCGGTGAGGAGGCGATCGGCGCCGCTCTCCGCGAGCAGCGTCAACCAGAACTCGTCGTCCTTGACCTCGCGGCCCAAGGTGGTCGGCATGATCTCCAGCAGCCGTGCCCGTACGGCCGGTTGCCGCTCGGCGAGGACCGCGAGGGGGGCTCGGTAGGCGGTCCAGAAGGAGACGGGCGCGCGCACCGCGGCGGGCGAGGCGACCAGGTCGGCCACCAGGGCGCATTCCTCGGTGACCCGGTTCAGCCCGGCGGCCTTGATCAGGCCGCGGGCGTCCTGCGGCAGCGAAGCGTACGGCGGCATGCCCGCCGCGCAGCGCTCCACGCACAGCTGCCGGAACTGCGACCACGCCGTGGCCGGATCGAGCCGGTGGGCCAGGTCCTTCACATACTCCTTGAGCGCCTTGACCGTCAGCGCCCCGGCGAAGGCGAACTCCAGGAACACGGCGCGCTGCCGCTCCTCGTCCACGGCGAGCGCGTGCACCCGCTCGGCCTCGCGGGCCTTGCCGAAGAAGGCCGCGGCGTACGTCGTGTTCTCGTGCTGGAGGAAGATCCGGGCGGCCTGCTCGTAGAAGGTGGGCAGGAAGTGCGGCACGGCCCGGCCGAGCCGCTCGCCGAGCTCCTCGAAGCCCTCTTTGGCGGTGCCGGGGCGGGACTTGGCCTGGCGCGCCAGCCGCTCGACGTCCTTGACCAGAGCCAGCGCGTGGTGGCCGTTGGCCGGGTCGTTGACCAGTGCCCAGGCGGGGAAGCCGAGGGTCTCGCGGCGTACCTGTCCGACCTCGGGGGTCTCCGGTTCGCGGGCCAGACCGAGGAACTCCAGGGCCAGGTCCTCGGCCTCGCCGAGGGTGCCGGGCACGAGACGGACGGCGAGCCGGCCGTCCAGCGCGGGGTGGGTGTACGTCCGTACGGTGAGGGAGTCGGCGTCCTCGCCGGTGGTGGTGCCCACGGGCAGGACGGCACCGGCTTCGAGGAGCGCGGCCGCGGTGGTGTGTGCGTAGGTGGTCATGCCGCCTGCTCCTCGTCCTCGATGTCACGCCCGGCGAACAGGGCGGCAGCCATGCGCATGCCCTCCGACCAGGCGACGGGCCCCACCTGACCGAGCTTCAGCACGCGGCCGGAGCCGTCGGTCCACATGAGGGGGCCGGTCTCGGTCTCCTCGTAGCCGTCGTAGTCGTCGATCCAGACCCGGGCCTCCACACCGCGGGCGTCCTCCCGCACGGAGCAGACGGCGTTGCCGCCGCGTACGCGGTAGCCGAGCTGGGTGGTTCGACCGTGCAGGAAGCGCAGTTGCTTGAACGCGCCGCCCGCGTAGTCCTCCACGGTGGTGGCCTCGGTGTCGAGGCCCACGGGGCGTCGCCACACCTCCCGGAAGAGCTGCTGGGCACGCTGCTCGACGCCGAGTTCGACGGCGAACTCCCGCAGTTCCTCAAGGTCGTCGAGCAGGACGGGGTGGGGGAGGTGGACCAGCGCGGGGGCGATCCGGACGCTGTCACCGTCGAGATCGACGAGGCCGAGCCCGCGGTCGAGGTCGGCGTCCCGGAGGAATCCGGCCACTTCGCCGTCCGGACCGGTGACGACGAGATCGCGCAGCGCGCTCTGCCAGGCGGGATCCGGCCACACCCGGGCGATCACGGCGAGGGGCACCGGAAGCGAGCGCACCATCCACTTCTCGACGTCGGCGAGGCACTGGCGTTCGTGCCGTTCCAGCCACTCGGCGAGCTGTCGCAGTCCCATGACCGCCGGATCGTCCGCGAGTTTGGCCGGGACGGACTTCAACTGCCGTCCCGCGGCGTTGCGGCACACCACCTTTCCGCCGTCGAGGCCGACCTCGTAGTCGCCGGCCGTGACCCACCCCATATGTGCCTCCCCGCACTTCACTGATCAAGTGACCGGAACTCTAAGTGAGACCACTGACAACGCCTGCTCCGAGCCCACTCGGACCTGTCTCCGGGCCGATTTCGAGTCCGGAAGCAGTAAGTCCCCAGTACCCTGCGGGCTTTCGAGGTGTGGTGGGAATCGGGGGCTGCGGGATGGGACGTCAGGATCTCGCGGACGAGCTGGACGACGAGTTTCGGAAGCGGCTGCTGCCCCCAACTGCGGTGCGAAAGCTGGGACGTTGGCTGGCCGGACCCGGCGCTCAGTACGTGACAGGTGCCGGCGGCCACGCCGTGGAGTACGTGCCCGCACACTGGTCGGGCGTCGAGCCATGGCCCGTTGAGTTCCCTGAGCGGTCGGGGACCGAAACCGCGAGGGTCAGCCGTGACCAGGTGGTCGCCTCGACCCGCAGGGCAGCAGAGCGCTCGCAGTGGTCCGAGGCCCTGGTCGCGTCGTACGTATGGGGGCAGGGCCGGACCGGATACGGTCCGCACCGCCTCAAGGAGATCCTGGCGGAACCCACTGTCGACGGCGCGTTGGCCATGGCCGGGTCGGTCCTTCGTGAGGAGGGCGCCGTCGCGGCGTACCGCGGCCTCCGAGGAGCGGTGAAGGGATTGGGCCCGGCGTTCTTCACCAAGTTCCTCCACTTCCTCGACCAGGCATACTTCCTCGACCCGGCGTACTTCCTCGACCTGGCGACGGACGCTTCCGCCGTTCCCCGCGCGCTGATCCTGGATCAGCGGGTCGCGCGTGTGATGAGGGCTCATGCCGCGTGGGTGGGCGCGGACATGGGACTGGCCTCCGCATCGGAGGTGGCGGCATGGATCTGGTCGGACAGCGGCTGGACCTCCCATCGGTACGAGGTGTACCTGGGGTGGGTCCACTCCGCGGCCGGACAACTCGCCTCCGCGGGGATCGGATGGCCCGGGTCACGCCCAGACGTGTTGGAACTGGCGTTGTTCGACGGAGTCTGGAATCCCGCGTCCTGATATCTGGCGCGTCTGGCGCGTCTGGCGCGGAGGAGTGCCTGACCTGCCTTCTTTCGGCCTGTTCGAATCTCGTAGACCGGCGGTCGTGTTCACACGCACTCTTACTTTCATCACAACAATCACACACCTCGGGAGAGACATCATGCGTACCCGCCGCCTAGCCCTCCTGTGCAGTACCGCCGTACTGGCTCTCGGAGGGAGCCTCGCGGTCGCGCCCTCCGCGAGCGCCGCGGCCGCCGAGCCGAACTGCAACTACATCTCCGACACCGCCCGGCCCACGGTCCGTCCCAACGACGAGGGCAACGCGGTTCGCCAGGTGCAGTGCCTCATCAACTACTACAGCAAGTACTCCGACTGGCTCGACGTGGACGGGGACTACGGCCAGGCCACCGCGCGGGGCGTGTACTACGTGCAGACCTGTAACGCCACCGACGGCGGTGCCGACGGCATCGTGGGTCCCAGCACGTGGAACCGCCTCTACAACCCGAAGCCCGCCTGCGCGCTGTAGGGCACTCCTCCGTTCCACCGGCTGCCCGCTCCCCGAGGGAAGGAGCGGGCAGCTTCGACCGGCCCGGCCCCCCACAGGAGGAATCACGCGATGACGGTCCCGGACTCGAACCCCGCAGACTCCCGGAGCCCAGCTCGCACGGCGTCCCCGGTATCGCGACGCGTGTTCCTGGGCGGCGTCGGAGTCGCCGCCGCGTTGAGCGTCGTGCCCCGCCCGCCCGCTGCCGCTGCCGCCTC
>NZ_JAPWHT010000416.1:0-9106 GCF_027270795.1 Streptomyces sp. ActVer | reverse complement strand
AGGGCGGCGGTGCCGGCGAGCGCGGCGAGGGCGGCCGCCTCCGCCTCGTGCCGCCGGTCCTGGTACGCGGTCAGCCGCCGCTCCAGGTCCTTCAACCGCCGTCCCTGGTGGGCGAATTGCTCGCAGATCTCCGACAGTGCCTCCGGGACGCTGCCGGCGTGCTCGTCGACGTACGCGGTGAGCGCCCCGCGTTCGCGTGCCAGGTGCTGCAACTCCTGTACCAGGAAGGTCTTTCCGACACCCGCGGTGCCGTGCACGTGGAAGCGGAAACGCTGTCCGGGGTCGCCGGGCCGGAGGTCGAAGTTCCGCAGGAACGCGGCCCGTTCGGTGTCCCGGCCGACGAATCCGGCACGGTTGCCCTGCTGGATCAGCTCCTGCCTCGACGGTCCTGCCTGCGCCACCCGTCCGCCTCCTTGCCGCTCCCGGTCCGCCCCCGGTCCGCTTTCAGTCCGGGGCCCAGTCTGGCTCAGCCTGCCGGAGATGACCTAGGAGTTGGCAGGCGGGGTCGCGCTTCTGCCGTCCGCCCTCCGGTCATCCGTCGTCCGATGGAGGGGGCCGCGAGCCGGTCCGTCCCGCGTACCGCCGGCCGGGACCGAGCGGTACGCGCGATGGACTTCTCCCCCGGAACTCAACTGTCCGCCCCGCCACTCACGTCCCTGGAGAGGTACCAACTTCCGTCCACGCGAGCCGAGTTCGCGGGGAGCTGTTGTCATCCCCAGGGGGAGACGTGAACAGACAGATGAAGAGGGCGTACGTCACCGCGGTCGCCGCGGCAGCCGCGGTGGCGCTGACGGCGGGCATGACCGGCCCGGCGTCGGCAGGCGGATCCACGGGGTCCGGGCAGACCACGAAGGCCGGGCAGGCGGGGCAGGCCGGGGCGAGGGCGGCCGCGAAGGGACCGGTCGCGCATCGCGTCACGCTCATCACCGGTGACCGTGTCGCCGTCGACGCGAAGGGCCGGGTCCTCGGCGTCGAGCGCGCCGAGGGCCGTGAGCACATCGCGATCCGTACGCTCACGGAGTCCGAGTCCGGCCACTCGCTGGTCGTGCCGGCCGACGCGCAGCGGCTGATCGCCTCGGGCAGGCTCGACCAGCGGCTCTTCGACATCACCGAGCTGAGCCGGAAGGCGGTCCGGGCCTCCCACGGGCGGGGCCTGAAGGTGATCGTCGGCTACCAGGGCACGGCGAGGGCCGCGAAGGCGGACGTACGCGCGGCGGACGGCACCGAGGTCCGCCGCACGCTGAAGTCGCTGAACGCCGAGGCCGTCACCACCGGGGACCCGGCCGGCCTGTGGGCGGCGGTCACGGACGCGCAGGGCGGGAGCGCGCGGGCCGCGTCCGGCATCGCCCACATCTGGCTGGACGGCGTCCGCAAGGCCGGCCTCGACAAGTCCGTCCCCCAGATCGGCGCCGACAAGGCCTGGGCGTCCGGGTACGACGGCAAGGGCGTGAGGATCGCCGTCCTCGACACGGGCGTCGACGCGACCCACCCGGACCTCAAGGACCAGGTGGTGGCCGCCAGGAACTTCACCCCGTCCCCCGACGCGACCGACAAGTACGGCCACGGCACGCACGTGGCGTCCATCGCCGCCGGTATGGGTGCCAAGTCGGCCGGGGCGTACAAAGGCGTCGCGCCCGGCGCCGAGCTGCTGAACGGCAAGGTCCTCGACGACAACGGCTTCGGCGACGACTCCGGCATCCTCGCCGGCATCGAGTGGGCCGCCGAACAGGGCGCCGACGTCGTGAACCTCAGCCTGGGCGGCAGCGACGCCCCGAGCCTCGACCCCCTGGAAACGGCGGTCAACAAGCTCTCCGCCGACAAGGGCATCCTCTTCGCCGTGTCGGCGGGCAACGACGGCGAGTCCGGTGAGCAGACCGTCGGCTCCCCCGGCAGCGCGGAGGCCGCGCTCACCGTCGGTGCGGTGGACGGCGACGACAAACTCGCCGAGTTCTCCAGCCGGGGCCCGCGCGTCGGCGACGGCGGCATCAAGCCGGACGTCACGGCACCCGGCGTCGACATCACCGCCGCGGCGGCACCGGGCAGCGTCATCGAGCAGGAGGTCGGCCAGAATCCGGAGGGCTACCTGACGATCTCCGGTACGTCGATGGCGGCCCCGCACGTGGCGGGCGCCGCCGCGATCCTGAAGCAACGGCACCCGGACTGGACGTACGCCGAACTGAAAGGCGCACTGACCGCCTCGACAACCGGCGGCACCAACTACCAGCCGTACCAACAGGGTTCGGGCCGCATTGCCGTCGACCGGGCCCTCGCGCAGACGGTGGTCGCCGAGCCGGTGTCCGTGAACTTCGGCGAGCAGCAGTGGCCGCACACCGACGACACCCCGGTCGCGAAGGAGATCACGTACAGGAATCTCGGTACGACGGACATCACGCTCGACCTCGCGGTGACGGCGACCGACCCGAAGGGCGGGGCCGCCCCGGCCCGCTTCTTCACACTCGGGTCGAGGACGCTGACCGTCCCGGCGGGCGGCAGGGCCTCCGTGAACCTGACGACGGACACGAGGCTCGGCGGAACGCTGGACGGCACATATTCGGCGTACGTCGTGGCGACGGACGGCGGTCAATCCGTACGCACCGCCGCGGTGGTGAAGCGGGAGGCCGAGGCGTACGACGTGACGCTGAAGTTCGTGGGCCGGGACGGGCGGCCGACGCCCGACTACTGGTCGTTCCTGTCCGGCATCACAGGTGACGCGCGCGGCAGCTACCGCGAGCCGCACGACGCGTCCGGCACGGTCAAGGTCCGCCTACCGAAGGGGACTTACCTCTTCGACACCACGATCTCCGAGAACCCCGAGGACTCCCGCGCGGGCACGGACTGGCTGGTCCAGCCGCGGCTGGACGTCACCGGCGACATGACGGTGACGGCGGACGCACGCGTGGCGAAGCCGGTGTCGATCACCGTGCCGGACGGCTCGGCCGAGCCGTCATTCGTGGCACCTCGGTACTGGTACGCGGGTGAGGGCTACAACATCGAGACCGGGGTGGACGTCGACACGTTCGACAGCCTCCGGACGGCGCATCTGGGTCCGGAGGTCACCACCGGCTCGCTGAACCAGCAGTGGATCGGCGTGTGGCAGAAGGGCACCGACACCGAGTACGACGTCATGCTGGGCGGCAACACCCGCAAGCTCGCGACCGGTTACCGCAAGCATCTCCGCCCCTCCGACTTCGCCACGGTCAAGGTCGGTATGGGCGCGTCGGCACCGGGCAAGCGGGGCGAGATCGGCGTGGCCGGCTACTTCCCTGAACTCGGCGGCATCTCCCCGATCACCGGCCCGCAGGACCTCCCACGCACCCGCACGGTCCACCTCTCCACGCCGGACAACACCAAGTGGGACATCTTCTTCCTGCAGTACGGCACCCCGGACGAGGAGGGCACCGCCCCCACCGAGTCGTACTACACCTTCGACGAGCCCCGAGCCTTCAAGGGCGGAGCCACGTACGAGACGCGCTTCAACGCGGGCGTACTGGGCCCGCGCCTGGCGACCAACGAGGGCATCTTCCGAGACGCCGACACGATCACCGGCGAACTCCCCCTGCACGCGGACGACGCCAACCACGCGGGCTGGACGAGATACTCCTCGGTCACGACAACCCTCTACCGCAACGGCGTCAAACTCACGGAGAACTCCGACGCCCTGGACGGCAACGGCGAGGGCTTCACGGTCCCGTCCGACGCGGCCGACTACCGCCTGACGACGTCGGTCCGCCGAGACCCCGCCCTCGCCACGACGTCCACCCGCGTCGACGCAAGCTGGACGTTCCGGTCGGCCAAAACCACAACCCGCGCCCAACTCCCCATCTCCACGGCTCGCTTCACCCCAAAGACAGACCTGACGGGCCGAACTCCCGCCGATAAAACGGCGGTGGTGCCGGTGATAGTCCAGGGCCCGGCGGCGGGCATCAACCTCAAGTCGCTTACGGTGCACGTCTCCTACGACGGCGGCACGACCTGGACGAAGACGCCCGTCAAGAACGGCAACATCACGGTGAAAAACCCGGCGAAGGCAAAGTCCATCTCCTTCCGGGCCAACATCACCGACAAGCAGGGCAACAGGTCGTCTGTGACGGTGTACGACGCGTACCTCGGCAAGTAGGCCGCACCCCGCACTCGGTCCGCCGGAACCGCACCGCTCCGGCGGACCACTCAGCCGTACCAGGTGACGTTGCAGACGTAGACGCACTCATGGCGAGGCACCGCGAGGAAGCTGATGAATCCTCGTCCACCGAGGAGATCGAACTCTCGCAGCCCGCCTTCTTTGTCCACGGGTCTGCCCACTCGTACGGCATCGTGCCCGAGCGCGGCCAACTCCGTAGCGGGCCGTTCGACCTCTGCCACGACGCCGGGCGGCAGCCCTTCGGTGATGTACTCGGCACTTGGGTTGTAGTCCCAGGACCAGTCCGTCACAGACCCGCCTCGACCTCGGCGGCCGCACGGATCACGCGGATCTCGGCGATGGCTTCGGTCGGCTCCTGGTCCCCCGCGTCCACGATCCGTTCCAGTTCGTGGAGGCGGGCGGCGCGCTGCGGGTGCCGTTCGATCGCGACGAAGACGGCCCACGAGTGCACGAAAGCCCGCAGCGGGGCGAGGCTCTGGGTCTGCTGTGCGTTCGTCGTGGCCTCGAAGAGGTGCTGGGTGAGCGCCGGGACCCGACTGGGTGCGATTCGGGCGACCGCTGCCCGTAGCGCGTCAGGGGTGAGTTCGGGCATGGGGATCAGAGGTCCGTACGGGCCGTCGCTCTGAGCACTCACGGGGACCTCCGGTGCGGGTGGGGCGCTCCTCGTACGGTACCGGCGGAGGCTGCGCAGGGCTGCCGGGACGGCGCTGGTCACGTGACTCACTTCCGTCATTTCCTAAGCCGCCGCTGTCGCTCGGGCCTGGTGGGTCGTGCTGCAGCCTCGGCAGCGGCCCGGTGTCGCAGCTCGGAAGGCTCGGTCGCAGTCGTCGCAGTTCTGGAGAGGGGCCGGGCGGGGTGGCTCTGGGCGGGCTGCGGGGAGGGGTGGGGGAAGGAGCGCGGTGAGGCGGTGGGCCAGGAAGCCCGCCGGGTGGCGTACGCCGTCCTGTGGCATGCCTGCCGCGAGGGCTCGCCGTACGTCGTCCGGGGCTACGCCTCGTTCCAGCCAGGCGGCCACCGCGGGGGCGAGGCGGCGTACGTCCTGCTCGCTGAGGTGGAGTCGGGGGTCGTGGGTGCGGAGGCCGGCGAGGACGTCGCGGGCGGTGCGGTGGATGACGGGCTCGGTCGGGTGGGTTGGGTTCTATCCCCGGTTCTTTCTCTTTGGCGTCCGGCCCTACCGGGTCACGTCGGTCCACGATCCGGCGTCACTCCGGTCCGTGACCTGGCGTCACCTCCGCCCAGACCGTCTTGTAGCCCGGCCCTGGGCCGTCCGCCACGCCCCACCCGTCCGCGTACGCCTCCACTAGCAACAGGCCGCGCCCCGACTCCTCACCGTCACCGACCGGACCCTTGATACGCGGGTGCCGGTCGCCCCGGGCGTCGGTCACCTCGACGCGCAGCACGCCGCCCTCGTCGATCCGGAGCGTCAGCCTGAAGTCCCGGCCGGGGACACGTCCATGGAGTACGGCGTTCGCGGCCAGTTCGGCCACCACGTGCAGTGCGGGCTCGGACTCGGCTCCCCATTCCGCGAGTTGGCGCTCCGTGAGCAGGCGGGCGAGGCGGGCGCCGCGGCGGGTCGAGGAGAGCAGGATCGTGAAGTGCCGGGCGGCGAGGACCGGTTGGGCGGGGGCATGGATTCCGTTGTTCACGTCACTCAGCGTGGCCGCGTACATCTACTCTGAACAGCGGCGAAGCCGGTACGCAGCGTGACTGTCCGGGCGCGGTACGGATGCGATCCGCGGTTGTCCGGTCCGTACGTGGGAGAGGTGGCCCTGTGGAGGACGAGGAAGCGGCGGCCGTACTCAAGGCCGTCGGGCGTCAGATCAAAGCCTGGCGGGAAGCCGCCGGTATGCGACAGTCGGAGTTCGGCGCCGCGATCGGGTACGGCGAGGAGATGGTTTCGTCGGTGGAGCGGGGGCGGCGGGTGCCCCAGCCCGAGTTCCTCGACAAGGCGGACGAGGTGCTCGACGCGGGCGGCAAGCTCTCGGCGATGAAGAAGGACGTGACCGAGGCCAGGTATCCCAAGAAGGTGCGGGATCTGGCGAAACTGGAGGACGAGTCGGTCGAGCTGGGCGCGTACTCCAACCATTACGTGCACGGGCTGTTGCAGACCGAAGGGTACGCACGGTCCCTGTACACGATGCGGCGCCCCTCGTACACGGAGGACGAAATCGACCGGCACGTCAGCGCGCGTATGGCACGCCAGAGCGTCTTCGAGCGCATCCCCCGGCCGACGCTCACTTTCGTCCAGGAAGAGGTGACTCTACGGCGGCCCATCGGGGGCAAAATGGTGCTACGCCAGCAGCTCGAACGCCTGTTGGAGGTCGGCAGGTTGAGGCACGTCGAGATTCAGGTGATGCCCACGGATCGTGACGACCACGCGGGCATGGGCGGACCGATCCGTCTGTTGAAGCTCCAGGACGGCAACACGGTGGCTCACGAGGAGGGCCAGACCTCCAACCGCCTGATCAGCGATCCCAGAGAGGTACAGCCCCTTGAGATGCGCTATGGGATCATCCGGTCCCAGGCTCTCACTCCCCGGGAGTCACTGATCCTCATCGAGAAGGCACTGGGAGAGACATGACCGCCCTTGATTGGTTCAAGAGCAGCTACAGCAGCAACGAGGGGCCGGATTGCGTCGAGGTCGCGATAGCCATCCCCGCCGCCACCATCCACGTCCGCGACTCCAAGGACAAGCAGCGCTCACAACTCACGTTCACGGGCGCCGCGTGGAGCGACTTCGTCGGCCACGCCCGCCACTCAGCGTGACTGGAGAGCGTCCAGGGCCACCGCCTGGGCGATGGCCAGGCGGCGGTCGAGGTCGGGGTTCGCTATGTCGAGTACGTAGCGGTCGCGGAGGCCGAACTTCTTGTCGACCGACATCGCCCGCTTGTCGCCCTCGGTGAAGTCGAAGTGGTACGGCCATGCGAACGGTATGAAATCGACGAGCGGCAGGAAATCCCAGACTCGGCGCAGTACGGCCACCACCCTGTTTCGCTCGCGGCCGGTCAGTTGTGTCGTGCCCGGTTGCTCCAGGCTCCACGTCGAGCGGAGCAGCGAGGCGGCGAACTCCTTGCGGAACGTGCCGATGGGGGTGCCCGTCTCGTCGCGTACGTCGTAGGTGGCGCCGACGTCGAGGAGCTGGCGGGCCTTGAAGGTCAGCAGGACACTCTTCTTGGACTCGTCGGAGTAGACGGTCATTTCTTCCTTGATCGCGGTCCGTTTCTGCTCGGCGTAGGCGACGACCTCGCCCTCCGAACCGTCCGGACGGGCCACGGTCACCACGTACCGGTTGGCCATGAAGGTCATCTTCTGCCGGACGTTGAACCGCTCGTGCGCCTGCAGTTGCGTGTCGTCCACGTGACGTCTCCCGTTTTTTCGTCGCCTGCACTGTGTCCTGCTGAGCCATCGTCGCCGCGACGGCCTGCCCGGATCAGTCCTCGGAAGTCGCGGTCCGCAGCGACCTTCGGAGACGGCGGATATCGCGGATACGGCACCGGCGGCCCCCGACAGCGTCCGCCCCGGCCGTGGTTGTCCACTTTCGTCGTTCGGCGGCGCGACGCAGGGATGATGCGGGCGCTCCCGGGCACTGCCTATCGTCGGGCCGTGGAACTGGACGAAGCGAAGACCGCCCGCATCGCATGGCCGCTCCGACGTCGGCTTGTCGCGGCGTCGCCCTGGAGTCGCGGGCGGATCACCGGCGAGACCGTACTCACCGTTGTGCTCGCCGGGCTCGCCGGGCTGATCGACGCCGCGGGGGCCGGGTTCGGCGTACGGACCTTCGTCGTCGTCGCGGGCGTCGCCCTGCTGTCGCTGGTCCGGCGCTCGCTGCCGGCGACGGTGCTGGTCGTCTCGGCGGCCGCGGCCGGGGAACTGGCCGGCGCGGCGCCGCTGCTGGTCTACGCGAGCTGGTCGGCGGGCAGCCGCATCCTGAAGCCCTGGCGGGTGGTCGCCGCCTTCGCCGCAGCTTTCGTACTGCATGCCGCGGTGTCGTTCCGCAGCGAGTTCGGCGCGGGTTCCGACCTGCCGCTGGCTTTCACGTTCGGGCTGAGCGCAGGCCTGTTCCTCACGCTGTCGATCGTGCCGGGCCTTGCCTCCCGCTACCGGGCCCAGCGCCACTCACTGCTGGACGCACTGCAGCGGAACAACGTCCAACTCGTGCGCGAGCAGACGATGGTGGCCCGTCAGGCGCGCCTGCTGGAGCGGGGCCGCATAGCCCGGGACATGCACGACAGTCTCGGCCACCAACTCGCCCTGATCGCCGTGCACGCGGGCGCCCTGCAGGTCGATCCGGATCTCACGGAGCGACAGCGGGAGGGCGTACGGATCCTGCGGGACGCCTCCGTCACCGCGATGGGCGAGCTGCGCGAGGCCGTCGGCATCCTCCACGAGGAACGGGAGGAACGGGACGACAACCGGAACTGGCCCGACGTGCGCATCACCGAGCCCGGACACACAGAGCGCACCGAACCCACCGAACCCGTCGACCGCACCGAGCCCGCCGACACGGACGGCGGGCGTCCCGGCTCCCGCGCGGTCGCCGCCATCGACGGTCTTGTCGAGTCGTCCCGGGCCGCGGGCGCGGCCGTGGAACTGCTCCGGTCCGGCGCCTTACGGCAGTTGGCGCCCGCCGCGGGCCACACGGCGTACCGCATAGCCCAGGAGGGCCTGACCAACGCCCACAAGCACGCCCCGGGCGCCCCGATCACCCTCGCCCTGCGCTACGAACCGGACAGCCTGGTGGTGGAGGTCGCCAACGGGCCCGCGCCTGCCGGGGCGCCGGACGCCCCGGCGGTGATCAGCGGCGGCCAGGGGCTCAGGGGGCTGCAGGAGCGGGCCCGGCTCATCGGCGGCATGGTGCACACCGGGCCCACCGCGGACGGCGGCTTCCGCATCGCGGGCATGCTGCCCTACAGCGCTGGCACCAGTGCCTCCCTCGATACCGGCACCGGCACCGGCACCGGCACCGGC
>NZ_JAPWHT010000415.1:0-9159 GCF_027270795.1 Streptomyces sp. ActVer | reverse complement strand
GGGCTCGACCCCACCGAGTTGGCGGCCTCGGCCCGGCGCGCCCGCGAACGCGGCCGCACGCCCCTCTTCGACCAGTACGAGGACGGCGACCGGCCGCGCGCGGCCAACGAGTGACGATGTCTCAGAAGTCCCGCCGCGGGCCCGCTCCTGACCAGCGGGTGAGGGCCCGGGAACGGATTTCCAAGCACCCTGACCGGGATGCTAGAGTTTCACTCGTTGCAAGGGCCTGTGGCGCAGTCTGGTAGCGCACCTCGTTCGCATCGAGGGGGTCTGGGGTTCAAATCCCCACAGGTCCACCGCAGCTCAGAGCCCCAGCCGGAGTGATCCGGCTGGGGCTCTTTGGCGTGGTCGCTACTTGGCGTTGACCATCTGCAGGTGGTAGCCCGTGACGCGGATGTCCGTGCCGGACGCGGGGACCACGGCCATGGTGATCAGGGAGTTCGTGCGGGTGAGGCCGCTCGTGCTGGTCCGGCCGTCCAGGTAGATGTCCGTGACCGTGGGCAGGTTCTCGATGTCCAGCTGGGTGGCGCAGCGGGGGCCCTCGGCCTTCGGCCAGTTCTGGTAGTCGACGCCGAAGTCGTACAGGGCCAGGGCGCCGCCGTCGGTGGTCTTCAGGCCGTACGCCGTCTCGGCAGCCGTGAAGCCGGGCTCGTACTCGCCGTCGACGCAGCCGTCGTCGAAGGCGGCGCGGTTCGTGTACGACTTCTTCCAGGCCTTCACGGACGCGGTGTTCACGAAACTCGCGCCCGCCTTCTTGCCGCCCGTGACATAGAAGTCCTTGGACAGGTCACGCAGGTCGTCCAGCTTGACCTTGCCCACGGAGTCGGAGGCCTTGAGGACCGTGACGAAGCCGTCGTCGTCGCGCTCCACGCCCGGCAGCTTGCCGTCGGCCTCACCGACGGACACCGCCTTCCACTCGGCGCCCTTGTTCTTGCTCTTCTCGTAGTCCTTCACGTGCTCGAAGACCAGGAGACGGCGACGGTCCTTCCCGATGTCCTCGCCGGTGACCCGGGTGTCGACCATGAAGACCTGCGGCGACCCCTTGCGGGGGATGTAGAAGCGGGCGCCCTCGACCGGGTAGTGGAAGGGCGTCTTGAAACTCGCCTGCTCCTTCTTCGGCAGGGCCTTGAACTGCGTGAACGTCGCCTGGCTCTGCTGGAGCAGCGCCCCGCCCTCCACCTCGGCCGTCCTGTCCGGGGCCTGCGCGGCGTTGGCCGCGTTGTTGACCTTGGCGTAGTTGAGCAGGACGGCCTGCGCCGACTTGAGGGAGATGACGCCCGCCTCGGTGGGGGAGCCGCCCTTGTCGTCCGCGCCGGACGCCTCGGTTCCGCCGCCGGAGCACGCGGTGAGCGCGAGTGCGAGGGCGGTGAAGGGCACGGCGGCTCGCGGAAGTCCGGGCGTGCGGCGGCGCGAAGTCATGGGTCCCCTGTCATGAAGTGTCGTGAGGTGCCGTGACGCCGGTGGTACGGGTCCGGCGGTCCGGTGCCCGTGGTGAACCGGGCTGATGATCACGACAGGCTAGTGGCCCCGCACGTGCCGGACCGGAGTCCTCACAGAAGCTTCGCGAAGCAGCGGCTGTCCTCGTGGAAGCGGTAGTGGCCGAACTTGACGCACGGCTCGTAGCCGCTGGAGGCGTAGAGGGCGATGGCCTCGGGCTGCTTGTTGCCGGTCTCCAGGACCATGCGGATGCGGCCGGCCGCGCGGGCGTCCTCCTCCAGCGCTGCCAGGATGAGGCGGGCGAGCCCGTTGCCCCGGGCCTCCTCGATCACGAACATGCGCTTCAGCTCGGCGTCGCCGTCCGAGTAGCCCTGGTCGTTCTCGTCCTGGGTACGCCAGGCGCCCGTGGCCACCGGGCGCTCCTGGGCGTCGTACGCCATCAGGTACAGGCCGACCGGCGGCTCGAACATCGACGGGTCGAGCGGGGTGACGTCACCCTCGTCCCCGTAGCGCGCGGCGTACTCGGCCTGCACCTCGTCGTTGAGCTTGACGGCGTCGGGGTGGTCGAAGGAGACCCGGCGTATATTCATGCTGAATATCGTACTTCTATGCGATGGGTGGGTTGGCGGCGTGCGGTGCGCCCGCCCGTCCGCCCGTCCCTGCGAAGGGCTCGGCCGGGCGCTGTGCACGTACCAGTGTGCCGGTATCGTGCCCGGGTGCTGACTGTGACCTCTGTGAATGTGAACGGGCTCCGGGCCGCCGCCAAGAAGGGCTTCGTGGAGTGGCTGGCGGAGACGTCCGCCGATGTGCTGTGCCTTCAGGAGGTACGGGCCGAGCCCCAGCAACTCCCGGAGGGCGTACGGCAGCCCGAGGGGTGGCATGTCGTGCACGCGCCCGCCGCCGCGAAGGGGCGGGCCGGCGTCTCCCTCTACACGCGCCGCGAGCCCGACCGCGTCCAGGTCGGCTTCGGGTCCGCCGAGTTCGACGGCAGCGGCCGGTACGTCGAGGCCGACCTGCCCGGCGTCACCGTCGCCAGCCTGTACCTGCCCTCCGGAGAGGTCGGCACCGAGCGGCAGGACGAGAAGATCCGGTTCATGGACGAGTTCCTCGCCCACCTGAAGAACCTGCGCGAGCGCGCCGCCGCCGACGGACGCGAGGTCGTCGTCTGCGGCGACTGGAACATCGCCCACCAGCAGGCCGACCTCAAGAACTGGCGCGGCAACCAGAAGAACTCCGGCTTCCTGCCGGAGGAGCGCGCCTGGCTCGGCCGCGTCTTCGACGAGACGGACGGCGGGTACGTGGACGTCGTCCGCGCCCTCCACCCGGACGTGGAGGGGCCGTACTCGTGGTGGTCGTACCGGGGGCGGGCCTTCGATAACGATTCAGGTTGGAGGATCGACCTCGCCGTCGCGACTCCCGGGCTCGCCAGGCGTGCGGTCAAGGGATATGTGGAACGGGCCGCCAGTCATGAGGAGCGCTGGTCGGACCATGCTCCAGTGACAGCCGTCTTCGAGCTGTGAGGAAAACGGTGTGGGGCGCACCGGATCTGTACGCCCCATCCGGCTCAGGGCTGTAGCTGATCCGGCAGGGAGCCCACGACAGTGAACGTCAGCCGTGATGTGTCCGGTCCGGCCAGGCGGGCCGGTCCACCACCAGATCTTCCCTTGGCGACTGTGACGTGAACTCCATCCCTGAGGAGCTGCTCCCGAGTTACCTCGCCCTCTGTGGCGAATGCCTCGTGGTAGCGGTCAACGGTGTAGTCGTCCAGCCAGCCGGCGCGGATAGCGGCGGGGGCAGGACAGGTCGTGCCACGGGCAGAAGCGCGGCAGGCGTAGTCGCCGTATGCGTACGCATTTCGTGAGGCGAAGTACATGCGACCGCTGCATCCGGTGCAGTGCGCGACTCCGATCAACAGGGCTGTCTCTCGCCGCTTGGGGTGAGCCCCCTTCGAGCGGGTGTTGAGGATGTCCTGCAGAGCCTGGAACTCCTCCTCGGTGAGCAGCGGCGGGCCGATCGGTACGGGTGAGCCTGCGGCATCGCGGACGGTCTGCCCTCTGTGCACGCGGTGCCCCATCAGTGCTGGTGTACGGAGGATTTTGGACAGACTTCCGGCCGTCCAGCGAAATCGCTCGAAGTCACGCCCGTGGCGCCGCCCACCCATGGGGCGCCCCTGGAGTCGGGCATGGCGGTCCCGTGGCACCGGAATATCTGCCGCTTCGAGCTTGTGGGCAATGGCGACCAGGGACAGTCCCGGATGTACGTCGTCCACAATCGCGCGGACGATTGCGATCGTCTCCGGGTCTGGCATGAGACACCAGTCGACGCCGGAGGGGTGCGGCGCTTTCCTGTACCCGAATGGAACCAGGCCACCACCGTATCGGCCGGTCGCACGCAGCACTTCGTGGGCGCCGGTGAGCCGAGCGGAAATGGCTCGGGCCTCCTGCTCGGCGGCGTAGGCCAGATTCATGCATCGGCGGATGGCGTCGCCATCCGCCTGCGGGGTGACCACGAGGGGCTGGTGCTCTCCGGGCATCCCGAAGATGAGTGTCTTCGCGCGCCTCTGGCCGCACTCGGTCAACTCGGACATGTGCGCAACGGATCGTACGGCGCGGTCCACATGTGCCCACACGATGGCGTCGTACTCGTCCGGGTGCCCTGGCCAATACGACAGGGAAGGCCTCTCGAAGGGGGACATCCTGCGCGCAGATACTCCGAGATCCGTGGCTTCGGCGATCAGCGTGAAGCCCATCCGCTCGGTGCACAGTTGGATCGCAGTGCGCTGCCTACCGGGCGAGGTGGTGACTTCGGTGAGGTGGCTGAGGCGCACCGCGCCTGGAGCTCGCGGGTATTCGGTGGGACTCGAAGTCGGCTGGGACGGGTGGGGACTATTCTTGGGCACGTCGGCGCTCCGTGAAGTGTCGGCCACACCCCGGGGCTGGTAGGACAGCCGCCGGGGCCTTTTCGATCTCACTCTCGGAGTGCGAACTGAGGTTTGTCTTCGATTGGCGGGAAAGTACCTCGATGGGGTGGACATTCCGGGAACCAGGTTCTGGAACTCTCCGGCGGTTCGGTCGTTCAGTCCCTACCTGGCGGCAGGTATCAGGGTTGCAGGCGTCGGCTGAGGCGCCGGTCCAGCGCCATCGAGAGCTCTGCCTCCACCACGTTCTTGGCCAGCGGGCGTAGACGTTGGAGGTCCTCCGGGGTGCGGTCGGCCGTTCCGGTCGTGAGGACGAGGGTGGTGAACAACTCGGCGAGGGCGTCGGCGTGTTCGCGGACCCGGTGGGCGGCGGCGAGGACGTCCGCCAGCGGAATGCCCTCGCGGACCAGTGCCGCCGAGGTGTCCAGGAGGCGGCGGCTGATGTGGACGAGGTCCGTGCCGTCTGTGGCGAGGTAGCCGAGGTCCAGGGCCGCGGCTAGGTTTTCCGGGGTGGCCTGGCCCGCGAAGACGTCGGCCAGTTCCTCCGGTGAGAGGCGGACCGGGGTTTCCTCGGTGGGGGCGCCAAGGCCGAGGAGTTCGCCGACGTCGCGGCCGTGGTCGAAGGCCTCGGCGAGTTCGGCGATGCCGTTGAGGGTGTGGCCGCGTTCCAGGAGCGCGGCGATCGTGCGCAGGCGGGCCAGATGGTCCTCGTCGTACCAGGCGATGCGGCCCTCGCGGCGCGGTGGTGGGATCAGCTTGCGTTCGCGGTAGAAGCGCAGCGTGCGCACGGTGATGCCGGCCTCCCCGGCCAGCTCCTCCATTCGGTACTCCCGCTTGTCCGCCACGCCGGAAGCCTATGTCGTACCGTCGGTAACTTTCCTTCCCCCCGACCCCTACCCATCGGTATGGAGCTGCTCTACGCTCCCATTGCGCCAGTATTCACTGGCGGAGTCGGTAGCGTCGTACGCGGCAATGGAGGCGTCGGGATGACCGAGCACGAGCATGTACGGGTGGCGGTGATCGGCTCTGGATTCGGTGGGCTCGGAGCCGCTGTGCGGTTGCGCCGTGAGGGCGTCACCGACTTCGTCGTCCTGGAGCGGGCCGACAGTGTCGGCGGGACCTGGCGGGACAACAGCTATCCGGGCTGCGCCTGTGACGTGCCGTCCCACCTCTACTCGTTCTCGTTCGCGCCCAATCCCGACTGGCCGCGCACCTTCTCCGGGCAGGAGCACATCCGCGCCTATCTGGAGCACGTCACCGACGTCTTCCGGCTCCGGTCGCACCTTCGGTTCAACTCCGAGGTGAAGATGATGACTTGGGACGCGGAGCGGCTGCGCTGGGTCGTCGAGACCAGCAGCGGGACCCTCACCGCCGACGTCGTCGTCTCCGCGACCGGGCCGCTCTCCGACCCCAAGGTCCCGGACGTCCCCGGCATCGACACCTTTCCCGGCAAGGTCTTCCACTCGGCCCGCTGGGACCACGACTACGACCTGCGCGGCAAGCGGGTCGCGATGATCGGTACGGGCGCCTCGGCCATCCAGATCGTGCCGAGCATCCAGCCGGACGTCGCGAAGCTCACCCTCTTCCAGCGCACCCCGCCCTGGGTGATGCCCCGCGTCGACCGGGCCATCAGCGGGGCCGAGCGCTGGCTCCACCGGCAGCTGCCCTTCACCTCGCAGGCCCGGCGCGGACTCCTGTGGGGCCTGCGGGAGTTGCAGGTCCAGGCGTTCACCAAGCGCCCCGACGAGCTGGGCCTGGTCGAGCAGTTGGCCAAGCGGAACATGGCCCGGGCCATCAAGGACCCCGAGCTCAGGGCCAAGTTGACCCCGTCCTACCGCATCGGCTGCAAGCGCATCCTGCTCTCCAGCACGTACTACCCGGCCCTCGCCCAGCCCAACGTGGACGTGGTCGCGAGCGGGCTCGGCGAGGTCCGCGGGTCGACCGTCGTGGCCGCCGACGGGACCGAGGCCGAGGTCGACGCGATCGTCTTCGGTACGGGTTTCCACGTCACCGACATGCCGATCGCCGACCGGGTCGTGGGCGCCGAGGGCAAGACGCTCGCCGAGGCGTGGCGGGCCGGCATGAAGTCGCTGCGCGGTGCGACGGCGGCCGGGTTCCCCAACTGGATGACGATCATCGGGCCGAACACCGGCCTCGGGAACTCCAGCATGATCCTGATGATCGAGTCCCAGCTCAACTACATGGCCGACTACGTACGGCAGTTGGAGGTGCTCGGTGGACCGGCCGCCCTCGACGCACGGCCCGGCGCGGTCGACGCCTGGAACGACCGTGTCCAGGAGCGCATGAAGCGCACGGTCTGGAACACCGGCGGCTGCACCAGCTGGTACCTCGACGACAACGGCGTCAACACCACCATCTGGCCCGGTACGACGACGGAGTTCCGCGGTGCGACGCGGCGCGTGGACCTGGGGGAGTACGACCTGTTGCGGCCGCCGCCCGAGCCCGAGACGGCACCGAAGCGTCGTACGACGAAGAGGGTGGAGGCGGACGCGTGAGCCGGCTGATGCATGTGGAGTCCGGTCCGTACGCGCCGCCCGTTCCCGCGCGCGAGCTGACCGCCGTGTCCGCCGACGGGGCCCGGCTGCACGTCGAGGTGCACGGGCCCGAGGGCGCGCCCGCGGTGGTGCTCTCGCACGGGTGGTCGTGCTCGACCGCCTTCTGGGCGGCGCAGGTCAGGGACCTGGCCGCCGACCATCGCGTGATCGCGTACGACCAGCGGGGGCACGGGCGCAGTCCGGCGAACCCCGTGTGCAGCGCGGACGCGCTCGCCGACGATCTGGAGGCGGTGCTCGCCGCCACGCTCGCGCCCGGGGAGAAGGCCGTTCTGGCCGGGCACTCCATGGGCGGGATGACGCTGATGGCCGCGGCCGGGCGGGACCGGTTCCGGGAGCACGCGGGCGCCGTTCTGCTGTGCAGTACGGGCAGTTCGCGGCTGGTCGCCGAGTCGCTGGTCGTGCCGATGCGGGCCGGGCGGTCGCGGACCTGGCTGACCAGGAAGGTGCTCGGGTCGCGGGCTCCGCTCGGGCCCGTCACGCCGGTCGCCCGGCGGATCCTCAAGTACGCGACGATGGGGCCCGGTTCGGCGCCCGGCATGGTCGAGGCGTGCGCGCGGATCGTGCACGCGTGCCCGCGCAAGGTGCGGTACGCCTGGTCGCACGTGCTCGACACACTCGATCTCGACCATCGCGTACGGGAGTTGAGCGTGCCGGCCGCGGTCGTCGTCGGCACGGCCGACCGGATGACGCCCGTCGTGCACGCGCGCGCCCTCGTCGCCGCGCTGCCGAACTGCGTCGGTTCCACCGAACTGCCCGGGCTCGGGCACATGACCCCGGTCGAGGCGCCCGCGCTGGTCATCACCCGGATACGGGAACTCGTCTCCACATACGTACGGATCCAGCAGAAGGAGGGCGCATGAGCAGGGTCAGCCTGGAAGGGCAGGTCGCCGTCGTCACGGGGGCCGCGCGGGGCGTCGGGGAACTCCTCGCCCGTAAGCTCTCCGCCCGCGGTGCCACGGTCGCGCTCGTCGGTCTGGAGCCGGACGCGCTGAAACAGGTCGCCGAGCGGCTGCACGGCGAGAGCGGGCACTGGTACGCCGACGTCACCGACCACGAGGCGATGACACGGGTCGCCGCGGAGGTGAAGGAGCGCTTCGGGAAGGTCGACATCGTCGTCGCCAACGCGGGGGTCGCCAACGGAGGGCCGTTCGTCGACTCCGACCCGCAGGCGTGGCGGCGGGTCATCGAGGTGAACCTCATCGGATCGGCGATGACCGCGCGGGCGTTCCTGCCCGTGCTGATGGAGAGCCGCGGGTATCTGCTGCAGATCGCCTCGCTCGCCGCGATCACGCCCGCGCCGATGATGACCGCGTACTGCGCGTCCAAGTCGGGCGTCGAGGCGTACGCGCACAGCCTGCGGGCCGAGGTCGGGTACAAGGGCGTACGCGTGGGGGTCGGGTATCTGTCGTGGACCGACACCGACATGGTGCGCGGGGCCGATCAGGACGACGTCATGCGGGAGTTGAGGCAGCGGCTGCCGTGGCCAGCGAGCAAGACGTATCCGCTGGGGCCGGCCGTCGACCGGATCGTGGCCGGGATCGAGCGGCGGTCCAGTCATGTGTACGGGCAGTGGTGGCTGCGCGGGATGCAGGGCGTACGCGGATATCTGCCGGGGCTCATCGGATCGGTGGGGCAGCGGGAGATGCGGCGGTTCGCTCCGCGGGTGGGGCAGGTGCCGAAGGGGCTCGTCGGGGCCGGGGGAGAGGCCGATGAGCAGGCACGGAGCACGCTGCGTAACTGACCGTTACTGATCGAAATGCGCGCTTTGCCGGTCCGTGTGAATCTGGTCGAGGCCCCATCCCCCACCCACTACGGGAGTGAATCTCATGGGCATGAAGGACCAGTTCCAGGACAAGGCCGAGGAGCTCGAGGAGCAGGCGCGTCGACGTGCCGACGCCGGCCGCGACGAGGCGAGCGAGCGCGGGCGGCAGCCGCAGGAGCCGCGTGACCCGCGTGAGCGGGCGTCGCGTGAGCGGGCTCCGCGGGAGCGTCAGGAGCCGGGGCGGCAGGTGCCGGATGAGGCGCAGCGGGCGTCGCGCGATGCGCAGGAGCGGTTCGATCAGGACTTCTGATCGAGTGTGCTGAGTGTGGGGTGCCCTTCTTTGGGAGGGCACCCCGCGCTTTTGTGTGTGCTGGGTTGATCGTCGGGTGCGGGTGCGGGTGCGGGTGCGGGTGCGTTGGGGCTGGTCGCGCAGTTCCCCGCGCCCCTAAAAGGACTGGGCTGAGCCC
>NZ_JAPWHT010000414.1:0-9161 GCF_027270795.1 Streptomyces sp. ActVer | reverse complement strand
GCGGCGATGAACGGCCCTGCGCCGTGGGAATGCGTGGCGGCGGTGTGCGCGTCGGTCACGGTGTGCTCCTGAAAGTCAGACCACGGACGCGGCCGCACCGTTCAGCTGGGGCGGCCAGCCGTCGGCCAGCAGCTTCTGGGGCTCGAACAGCAGCACCGTCGCGGCCGCCGACACCAGCAGCGCCACCAGCAGGGAGAGGCGGGACCACGGAGAGAGCAGTGCTCTCGTGCAGCGGGCGGCCAGACCTCTCGGCGCGGTGGCGAACTCGGTGGTGAACCCGTTGGGGACGAGTTCCGTTGCGGGGACCGGGGGAGTGGCCGTGGCGGTGCCCCCAGAGCGGGTGGTGGCATCGAGCATCCGGTGACACTAACTGACCAATGTGTGTGATCGCCGTATGGTTCGTCTCATGGGCGTCACAGCTTCCGGAACGTCAGATGGCCACTTGGAGCTGCCGCGCAGCGCCCTCGCGGACACCGTGCTGGAGCGGCTCACCGCCACCTACGCCGCGGCGGCCGATCCGCGGCGGGCCGGCGAGATGCGCGCGTACATGAAGGACATCGCCCCTTTCCTGGGCCTGACCACGCCCGATCGCCGCGCGCTCTCCCGCACCGTCCTCGACGGAACACCCCGTCCGGACGAGGCCGACTGCACGGCGGTGGCGCTGCGCTGCTGGGGGCTGCCGGAGCGCGAGTATCAGTACTTCGCCGTCGACTATCTGCGCCGGCATGTGAGGCGTCTCTCGTCCGGCTTCCTGCCCGTGGCACGCCATCTCGTCTCCACGGACCCTTGGTGGGACACCGTCGACGCACTCGCCGCCCATGTGGTCGGAGGCCTCGTGGCGGCCGACCCGAAGCTGAGGACCGACATGGACAGATGGATCGAGGACGACGACCTGTGGGTCGCCCGGACCGCCCTCCTCCACCAGCTCCGCTACAAGGACACCACCGACACCGAACGCCTCTTCGGGTACTGCGTCCGCCGGTCCGGGCACCCCGACTTCTTCATCCGCAAGGCGATCGGCTGGTGTCTGCGCGAGTACGCCAAGACTGATCCGCAGGCGGTACGGGACTTCGTCGCCGGCGAGCGGGACCGGCTCTCACCGCTGTCCGTGCGCGAGGCGCTCAAGAACGTCGGCCCCTGACACACCAGATGATCGGCACCTGACGCGCCAGATCATCGGCACCTCACACACCAGGACATCGGCACCTCACACACCAGCGGAAACACCCGACTTACCGCGTCCCACGGCCGCGAAAAACCATTCGACGCGGCCATGTGCGTCGGCGATGATCTCCTCATGTTCCGGTACGCCTTCCACCTCGCAGCATCCGCAGTCGCGGATGCGCCGAAGGCTGCCGTCCTGATCACCTTGGCCGCCGCAGACGGCGCCCGAAGCTGACCCTTCCCGGATCGTCCGGCGGACCCCGCAGGGGGAGGGTCGGCAAGTCCTTGGGGTCCCTGTCCCGGCCGCTCTGACGCCGGGGCCATCACTCAGCTCCGCTGACACCGAAGAGGCTTCGAGGTACTGCCATGCCCAAGACGGCTTACGTGCGCACCAAACCGCATCTGAACATCGGCACCATGGGTCATGTCGACCACGGCAAGACCACCCTGACCGCCGCCATCACCAAGGTCCTCGCCGAGCGTGGCTCCGGCACGTTCGTTCCCTTCGACCGGATCGACCGCGCGCCGGAGGAGGCCGCGCGCGGCATCACCATCAACATCGCGCACGTCGAGTACGAGACCGACACCCGGCACTACGCGCACGTCGACATGCCGGGCCACGCCGACTACGTGAAGAACATGGTCACCGGGGCCGCGCAGCTCGACGGGGCGATCCTCGTCGTCTCCGCGCTCGACGGGATCATGCCGCAGACCGCCGAACACGTACTGCTCGCCCGGCAGGTGGGCGTCGACCACATCGTCGTCGCCCTCAACAAGGCCGACGCCGTCGACGACGGCGAGGACGCGGTGCTCACCGACCTCGTCGAGCTGGAGGTCCGCGAGCTGCTGACCGCGCACGGCTACGGGGGCGACTCCGTACCGGTCGTACGGGTCTCGGGGCTCAGGGCGCTGGAGGGCGACCCCCGGTGGACCGAGGCGATCGGCGCGCTGCTCGACGCCGTGGACACGTATGTGCCCATGCCCGAGCGGTACTTGGACGCCCCGTTCCTGTTGCCGGTGGAGAACGTGCTCACCATCACCGGCCGGGGCACGGTCGTCACGGGAGCCGTCGAGCGCGGCACCGTCCGCGTGGGCGACCGTGTCGAAGTGCTCGGCGCCGCCGTGGACACGGTGGTCACCGGTCTGGAGACCTTCGGCAAGCCCATGGAAGAGGCGCAGGCCGGCGACAACGTGGCGTTGCTGCTGCGCGGTGTGCCCCGTGACGCGGTGCGCCGCGGACACATCGTCGCGGCGCCCGACAGCGTCGTACCGAGTCGTCGCTTCTCCGCGCAGGTGTACGTCCTGTCGGCGCGCGAGGGCGGTCGTACGACACCGGTGTCCACCGGCTACCGGCCGCAGTTCTACATCCGCACCGCGGACGTCGTCGGCGATGTCGACCTCGGCGAGCGGGCGGTCGCGCGGCCCGGCGACACCGTCACCATGACGGTCGAGCTGGGGCGCGACGTGCCGCTGGAGCCGGGGCTCGGCTTCGCGATCCGCGAGGGCGGCCGCACGGTCGGCGCCGGAACGGTGACCGCGGTCGTCGGCTGAATCCGGCGCGGCCGGCGTGAGTGCCCGCCTCTCGTTCCGTACGGGAGGCGGGCACTCGCGTGTCCGCAGGCACGCGCGCGTCACCGAAACGCGGGTGCGCCCGTACCGGGCCGCGGCCGAGGATGGGGACCATGACGACTCAGCAACCCCGCCGAAGAGCCGAGATATTCGCCGCCGCCGAGGACGACGACCGTCGTTTCAGCACCTCCGCCACCGCCGACGAACGCACCCTGCTCGTCGACGTCCTGGGCGCCCAGCGGGCGACGCTGGAGATGAAGTGCGCAGGTCTGACAGGTGAGTTGGCCCGGCGGTCCGTGGAGCCCTCCACCCTCTCGCTGCTCGGTCTCGTCCGGCATCTCGCAGACATGGAGCGCCGCTGGTTCCGGCGGGCGCTGGCCCGGCAGGACGCGCCCGCGCTGTTCTCCTCGGAGGCGTGCCCGGACGACGACTTCGACGGCGCGTCCGCCGACCCCGCCGTGATCGCCGAGGCCTGGCGGTCCTGGCGCGCCGAGGTGGCCTTCTCCGACGGCTTCGTCGCCGACGCGTCCGGCCTCGACCTGGCGGGCGAGGACCCCTGGCGCGGGCCGGTGTCGCTGCGCTGGGTCCTCATCCACATGGTCGAGGAGTACGCCCGCCACAACGGCCACGCCGACCTGCTCCGCGAGCGCATCGACGGGGCGATCGGCGTGTGAGACGAGTGACGCGGGGCGAGCGGCGGCGGGCGGGGATCTTGCCGGGGCCCGGCCCGGCTGTGCCCGTACGGGCACAATGGATCCGTGGACGAGCCGATACCCGTGACGCGAGCCGTGGATCACGGGACCGCGAAGCTGATGCCGGACGTCGACCGGAAGCGGGCGTGGCTCCTGACGGTCGACGGGGCACCGCAGTCGTACGTGGATCTCGACGCGCCGACGCACCTGGAGTTCGAGTACGCGCGACGGCTCGGGCACGTCCTTGACACCCTCGCGGAACCGGGGCGTGCGCTGGACGTGCTGCACCTCGGCGGCGGCGCGCTCACCCTGCCCCGGTATCTCGCGGCGACCCGGCCGGGGTCCCGGCAGGACGTGGTCGAGGCCGACAGCGGGCTGCTGGACCTCGTCGTCGAGCATCTGCCCGTCCCCGACGACGCGGGCATCACGGTCCATGGCGCCGACGCCCGAGCCTGGCTCGAATCCGCGCCCGCCGACTCCGCCGACGTCCTGATCGCCGACGTCTTCGGCGGTTCACGGGTCCCCGCCCACCTGACCTCGGTGGCGTACGCCCGCGAGGCCGAGCGGGTCCTGCGCGCCGACGGCGTCTACCTGGCCAACCTCGCCGACGCCACGCCCTTCGCCTTTCTGCGCTCCCAACTCGCCACGTTCTCCACGGTCTTCGACGAGCTGGCGCTGATCGCCGAACCGGGCGTGCTGCGCGGCCGCCGCTTCGGCAACGCGGTGCTCGTCGCCTCCCACCGCACGCTCGACACCCCCGCCCTCACCCGCCGCACGGCCGCCGACGCCTTTCCGGCCCGGGTCGAGTACGGCGACACACTGCAGGTCTTCGTCGGCGACGCGAGGCCCGTACAGGACGAGAACGCGGTGCCGTCGCCCGAGCCGCCCGACGGGGCGTTCAGCATCGGCTGAGGGCTGAGGGCTGAGGGCTGAGGGCTGAGGGCTGGACGATCGACCACAGCCAGGGTCTGCCGATGACCTCCCGCCAGCCGTCGCGGAGGTCGGTGAGCAATCCGCCGCCGGGTGCGCGGGACGGTATGTGACTCACGTCGAGGAAGGCCCGCAGCGAGCCCGCGACCGCGAACGCCAGGGCGTCCACGGCGAGCACCCGGCCGGGGCCGGCCACTGCGACCATGGCACCGCCCAGCGCGGCCCCGCCGAGGCCGGCCCCGTGCATCGCGAGGCGGAACATCGCAAAGGCACGGCCGGCCTGCTTGCCGCTGACGGAGGAGAGCAGCATGCCCTCGGCGGCCGGGCTGAAGAACGCGTGGCCCGTGCCGCCGAGCGCGGTCAGCAGCATCATCTGCCAGAGCCGCGGTTCGCCCGCGATGACGAGTGCCGCGAAGGCCGCCTGGGAAAGGCAGTTGAGGGTGTTGGCCGCGACCATCACGCGGTGCCGGGGGAGCCGGTCCGCGACCGCGCCGCCGATCAGCAGGAAGAGCACCAGCGGGAGGGTGCGGGCCGCCGCCACCAGACCTACGTCTCCGCCGTCGCCGCCCTCGTTCAGGACGGCGAACGCCGCCGCGATCAACGCTCCTTGGCTGCCAAGGTTCGTCGCCACCGCGGCGGCGGTCAGCAGGGTGTAGTTGCGGCCCGCCCAGGGAGGGCGGCGCAGGCGGGCAGGGGAGTCGTTGGCAGGGCTCACCCGGCGACTATCTCCGCCGCCGGACCGCCTTGCCAAACGACTTCTCGGCCTCTTCCTGCCGACTGTTCAGCCTGTTCAGCCCGCTCGGCCGCTCGGGCCGCTCAGCTGTTCCGGCCGCGTCGGCTCGGCTGTCCCGCGTCGGACGTCACGTGTCCGTGGGCGCGGCCTCGGTGAGGCGTACGGTGCTCAGGATCTTCTGGACGGTCGCCTCGGGAATCTCGTCGCCGACACCCTTGGCGCCGTACAGGTTCCAGGTGACGAAGTCGCCCGCGCCGTTCTTGAACGCGAAGGTGATGGCCTTGCCCTCGCTGTCGCACTTGCCGTTCTGCGGCGTGTTCTTCGAGTACGCGGTGGCGATGCTGCCCTTGAGGCCCGACTTCGTGGTGTACGACTTCGCCGGGTCCCACTTCACGCTCTTCTTGTCCGGCTGCGTGTAGCCGCCGAAGATCCACCACGGGACACGGGTCTCGGCAGCCTCGGCAGAGTCCTTGGCGCCGTTCTCGCCGCGCGTTCCGGCGGTGGCCAGCGCGGTGTCCTCGTCGCGGCCGTCCTTGTCGCTGTCCGTGGTGCACCACTTGGACTTGAGGTAGGCGGGGGCGGTGACCGTGGTGCGGTCGGTCTTGCCCTTCTCCTCCCACTCGAAGCCCACGCTGGTGTCGGTGGTCTCGATCTCCCAGTCGGCGGGGACGTCGAACATCGTGCCGAAGCGGGGGTTGATGACGACCTTCCAGCCCGCGACGGTCGCCTTCTCGCCGTCGGTGCCGCGCGGGTTGTCCTCGCCGGTGGACGGGGAGGCGCTCGGGTCCTTCGACGCGCTCGCCGACGGTGACTGCTTCGTCTTGCCGTCCTTGCCGCCGTCGGCCTCGTCGTCCTTGTCGCCGCCCAGGACCAGGAAACCCGTCACACCGGCCGCGATGACGACGGCCGTGGCCGCCACGATCGCGACGAGCTTCGTCCTGTTCCCGTCACCGCCGCCCTGCGGCGGCTCCGGCGGCTGCGGCACACCGGGCGCGCTCCAACCGGGCTGCCCCGGCTGCGTGTACGGGTTCGGCGTCTGAGGTCCGGGCTGCTGGAATCCGGGTTGCTGATACGGATTCGGCTGCTGGTACCCCGGCTGCTGGTACGGGTTCTGGTTCTGGTCCTGCGGGTTCTGCTCGCCCCCGGGCGGCTGGTTTCCTGGCCACATGGGCAGTAACCCTAGTGCCGCCCCGGACACGGTTGGGTCACCGCCCTTCGTCAGGGACGTACCGGATCGGGGGCCAGATGGGTCCTTATGGAGACGTACCGTACCGACGTGGCCCCGCCGGAATTCTCGAACGCGAACATCCGCGCCCTGTGGGCCAGTTCCCCGGTGCTCCCAGCGATCACTTTTCGCCACTGGTCAGGATTGGCTACTCGTGGGTAACATGCCCGCCATGAGTGCAGACCAGATGTCGATCGGCGAGATGCTCGCCGCCACGGTTCCGATGGTGCGGACCCTGAAGCTGGAGTATCTCGAGACCACTCCGGAGAAGGCCGTCCTCGCGCTGCCCGACCAGAGCGAGTACCACAACCACGTGGGCGGGCCGCATGCCGGAGCGATGTTCACGCTGGGGGAGTCGGCGAGCGGCGCGGTCGTGCTGGCCGCGTTCGGGGACCAGCTCGCACGGGCCGTGCCGCTGCCCGTGACCGCCGAGATCGCGTTCAAGAAGCTGGCCAGGGGGCCTGTCACGGCCACCGCCACGCTGGGGCGCTCCATCGAGGACGTCGTCGCCGAACTCGACGCCGGTGAGCGGCCGGAGTTCCCCGTGGCCGTCGCCATCCAGCGCGAGGACGGTGCCGTGACCGGCGAGATGACGGTCATCTGGACGCTGCGGCCCAACGGCTGAGGAGCAGTCGTCGCCGTTGACTGTTGAGGGGGCGGGCGCGGGACGCCGGGAGGGTGGACCCGTCGTGCGGGGCCACCCTCCGGGAGTTCTTCCGTCTGGTCCGGTCAGCTGTAGAAGGCCGGCCGCTCGACGAGTTCGACCTCGATGCGGCCGCCCTCGGTCTGGGCGCGGACGCCCGCCTCGCAGACCGCGGCCGTGGCGTAGCCGTCCCAGGCGCTGGGCCCGGTGACCTCGCCGCGGCGGGTGGCGTCGACCCAGGCCTGCACCTGGCGGTCGTACGCGTCCTCGAAGCGCTCCACGAAGTCCTGGGCGATGGTGCCGCCCCAGCGGCCCGCCTGGTTGGTGACCAGCGCGTGGCCGTCACCGATACGGGCCGTGCCGCGCTCGCAGACGACCTCGGCCTGCACCTGGTACCCGAAGCCGCAGTTGACGTTGATCTCGACGTCGACGATCGCGCCGCCGGCGGTCTCGAACACGACGAACTGCGGATCCTGCAAGCCCTCCGGGGCGTTGCCGGACGGCGTCGGCTTCAGCACGGTGACCGCGGTGATCTCCTGGCCGAGCAGCCAGCGTGTGATGTCCATCTCGTGCACGACGGAGTCGTTGATGAGCATCTCGCTGGTGAAGCCGGGCGGGGTCGCGACATTGCGGTGCCGGTTGTGCAGCATCAGCGGCCGGCCCAACTGCCCGGTGTTCAGCAGTGCCTTGAGCTTCGCGTACTCGGTGTCGTACCGGCGCATGAAGCCCACCTGCACCAGGCGGTGGCCGACCTTCTGCTCGGCCTCCAGGACCCGCAGTGCCGAGGCCGAGCCGGGGGTGAGCGGCTTCTCGCACAGGACGGGCAGGTCGTGCTCGAAGGCGGTGAGCAGCGCCGCCTCGTGGGCGGGGCCGGGGGAGGCGATCAGTACGGCGTCGACGCCGTCCGCGGCCATCGCGGAGGCCGCGTCGGTGTGGGCCGTGCAGCCCTCGATACCGTCGGCGATCCGCTTGACCCGTTCCGCGTCGACGTCCACGACCGCGGCGACGCGTGCCCCGTTGGTCACTTCGGCGAGGCGCCGTACATGGTCGGCGCCCATCTTCCCGGTGCCGATGACGGCCACGCCGAGCGTTCCGCGCTGAGCCATGGTCGGTTGATCCCTTCTCAGGCGCCGCAGGAGCGCAGGAACTGGCGGGTGCGCACCGCGATGGGCAGGGGCTTGTCCGGCGGGCAGGGGTACATGTCCTGCTCGACGATGGCGAACAGGTCGACACCGAGGCGCTGCGCGGCGTCCAGCACCGGCTCCAGGGCGGGCACGCCGGCCGGGGGCTCGCACATCACACCGCGCTGGACGGCGGGGCCGAACGGGACCTCGTTCTTGACGACGTCCGCGAGGATCTCCGGGTCGACCTGCTTGAGGTGCAGATAGCCGATGCGCTCGCCGTACGTCTCGATCAGCTTGACGCTGTCTCCGCCGCAGTAGGCGTAGTGCCCTGTGTCCAGGCAGAGGCTGACCAGGCCGGAGTCCGTCGAGTCGAGGAAGCGCTCGACGTGCTCCTCGGTGTCGATGTGCGTGTCCGCGTGCGGGTGCACCACGATGTCGAGGCCGAAGCGTTCCATCACCTCGTGGCCGAGGCGCTCCATGCCCTTGGCGAGGTACGACCATTGACGGACCGTCAGGTCCGGCGGCTCGATCAACGCGGCGGTCTTGTCGTCCCGCCAGAAGGACGGGATGACCACCAGGTGCTTCGCGCCCATCGCCCGGGTCAGCTCGGCGACCTGGCTGACGTGCTCCCAGGTGGCGTCCCAGACGTCGGGGCCGCGGTGCAGTGCGGTGAAGACCGTGCCCGCGGACACCTTGAGGTCGCGCTTGTTCACCTCGTCGGTGAGCTTGGCGGGGTCGGTCGGCAGATAGCCGTACGGGCCGAGCTCGATCCACGAGTAACCGGCTTCGGAGACCTCGTCCAGGAAGCGTTCCCAGGGCACCTGCTGGGGGTCGTCGGGGAACCAGACG
This sequence comes from Streptomyces sp. ActVer, assembly GCF_027270795.1. Taxonomy (NCBI): domain Bacteria; kingdom Bacillati; phylum Actinomycetota; class Actinomycetes; order Kitasatosporales; family Streptomycetaceae; genus Streptomyces; species Streptomyces sp. ActVer. The sequence goes on along the minus strand of NZ_JAPWHT010000414.1, from coordinate 232 downwards.
CCCCACGAGTCCGGCGCGGAACCGACGCGGATGCGATCGAGCGCGTTGGCCATCAGGAGGCCTTTCCTTCCGAGGAGGAGGCTGTGGGTGCCTTGAGGTCTTCGGCTTCGGGGAGTTCCTCGACGTCGACGCCGCGGACCTGGGCCAACTCGTGCTTGAGTGCGGCGAGTTCGGCGCCGCCTGCCATGTGGTTGGTGAGTTCTTCGAGGCTGACGTCGGCGCGGGCGGCGGA
>NZ_JAPWHT010000413.1:0-9164 GCF_027270795.1 Streptomyces sp. ActVer | reverse complement strand
TCCTCCGGGCTTCCCTTCGGTCTTGCGTTTCCGACTCTATCAGACCGTTTTCCGATCCGATTTCCTCGGTGCTTTCCGGCCTTTCGGCCTTCCGGCGGTGTTGACCGTATCAGATCCTTTCGGGTCTGACTCCCTGTCAATCGGGTTTGTCTTTGCGGCTGTTGGGCCGTTCCGACGTTCCAAACTTTAGCGGATCCTCTCGGCAGTTCCTAATCGGGCTGCCGACCCCAAATCGAATTGAATTCGGGCACGCCGAATTCGCCCCGGTGGGGAGATCGTGCGGATGGTTTGGTGTGCCGCTTCTGCGGCGGAGGTGCTGTCGCAGAACCGTTACGGCCCCGCGGCAACTCGAAGAACCTTACGGATCGGCGAGGGGAGTGTCAAGTCTCCCCCGGGCGGCCATCCGGCAAACCAGCGGCGGGCAGGAAGTCCGAGCCGGGGCCGAGCCCCAACTCGGGCCTCAGTCAAGGTCGGTGAGTCGGCCGCCGGCGTCCGGCTGGGCGTGCTCCACGCGGCGAAGCAGCCGGGTCAGCACCTCGCCGAGGACACCGCGATCCTCCGGGGAGAGGTCCTGGAGGAGGTCTTCCTCGAAGACCGTGGCTAGGCGCATGGCTTCCAGCCACTTCCCGCGCCCCTCCTCTGTCAGCTCGACGATGACGCGTACGCGGTTGGACTCGTCGCGTTCCCGGGTGACCAGGCCCTCCGCGACCATGCGGTCGATGCGGTGGGTCATGGCGGCCGGGGTGAGGCCGAGTCGCTTGGCGAGGTCGCTCGGGCCCATTCGGTAGGGGGCACCGGAGAGGACGAGGGCCTTGAGGACCTCCCACTCGGCGTTGCTGATGCCGAGGGTGGCGGTCTGGCGGCCGTAGGCGACGTTCATGCGGCGGTTCAGGCGGCCCAGCGCCGAGACGATCTTCTCGACCTGGGGGTCGAGGTCCTGGAATTCGCGCTGGTAGGCGGCGATCTGCTCTTCGATCGTCGGCTCGCTGACGCGGCGGGTGTCACCCATGGCCGCAGTATGGCACGCGCCCGCTTGGCGTTGAAGTCCTTCGGGATGTACTGTTTAGATCCTAACTTTAGCTTCGAAGTCTTCACCTCTAACTCCTGAGGCAGACGTAAGACTTCTCCTACCAAGGCAGGTGAAAGTGACCAGGGCGATGGGCGCTGAGATGCGCCGGATCCATGTGGGCAACGCACTCAGCGCGTTCGGGCTCGGCTTTACCGTCCCGTATCTGTACGTCTATGTGGCGCAGGTACGGGATCTTGGTGCGATGACGGCGGGGCTCGTGCTCGCCGTCTTCGCCGTGGCCGCGCTCGTGGTGCTGCCGTTCGCCGGGCGGGCCATCGTCCGCCGGGGCCCGCTGCCGGTGCTGCTCACCGCCCTGGTCACCGCCTCCGTCGGAGCGCTGAGCCTCGGGCTCGCGAGCAGCTCGACGACCGTGCTGCTCTCAGCGGCCGCGCTCGGTGCCGGTCAGGCCGTGATGCAGCCGGCGCTCGCGACGATGATCGTGGACTTCTCCTCGGCCGAGACACGGTCGCGCGCCTTCGCCACCCAGTTCTTCCTGCAGAACCTCGGGCTCGGGGTCGGCGGGCTCATCGGCGGTCATCTCGTCGACGCCTCGCGGGCGAGCTCGTTCACGCTGCTGTTCTCGATCGAGGCGGCGATGTTCCTGCTGCTCGTGGTGGTCATGGTGACCGTACGGATGCCGCGTGCGCCCAAGGTCGAGGGGGCTCCGGGAGGGGCCAGGGGCAGCTGGAAGCAGTTGCTCGGCAACCGGGCCATGGTGCAGCTGTGTGCGGTGGGCTTCGTGCTGTTCTTCGCCTGCTACGGGCAGTTCGAGTCGGGGCTGAGCGCGTACGGCGTCGAGGCGGCGGGGATCTCCACGTCCGCGCTCGGGACCGCCCTTGCCGCGAACACGGCGATGATCGTGGTCGCCCAGTTCGCCGTGCTGCGGTTCGTCGAGCGGCGGAAGCGGTCCCGGGTGATCGCCGCTGTCGGCCTGATCTGGGCCTTCGCCTGGGTCGTCGCCGGGTACGCGGGGCTCGGGCACGCCAGCCAGACCATGGCGACGGCCGCGTTCGTGTCGACGTACGCGCTGTTCGGGCTAGGGGAGGCGATGTTGTCGCCGACCGTGGCGCCGCTGGTCGCGGATCTGGCGCCGAGCGGGATGGCGGGTCAGTACAACTCCGCCTTCGCCCTGGTGAAGCAGCTGGCGCTCGCGGTCGGGCCTGCGGTGGGCGGCCCGATGGGGGCCTCGCTGCATGCTCCGTACGTCGTGACGTTCCTGCTGTTCTCGCTGGGGATCACTTTCCTGGCGGTGCGGCTGGGGCGGCAGCTCACTCCCGTACAGAATCAGCCGTCGTTGGCGAAGAGCCGGGTTGTCGCGCGGGGCGGGGCTTCGGCGGATGCGGTGCAGACCGCCGCCTGACTGGCGTGCAGGGCTTGAGAGACGGAGGACGGCCGTCACCACTGATGTGGTGGCGGCCGTCCTGGGTTTTGCGCGGAGGTGTTCAGTGGACGGCTGTCACCAGGGTGGACGTGAACGGGAGCGTTGCCGTGCCGTCGGGGTTCGTGTGGTCGGTGAGGGTCGCGGCCACCGCCTCGGCGGCCTGGGTGAGACGGTCCGGGCCGCCCGCGTCCTCAATGGCCCGGCCCCAGGGGACGGCCGAGAGGTGGCCGCGGGCGAAGGCGGCGAGCGGGGGCAGAGTGATGCCGAAGGTGACGTCACGGCTGACCACGTCGTGGAAACCCGCGGCGGTGAGGGCGGCCGTGAGGCGTTCGGCGGGGCAGGAGAAGGCCATCGCGAAGTGCGCCTCGGCCTCCGGGCCGCCGTACTCGGTGATGGCGCGGTCGTGGGCCACGAAGTACGGGGAGCGGTCCCGGGCGGCCCAGGCCGTGGCGGCGAACCGGCCACCGGCGCGCAGGACCCTGGACACCTCGACGAGGGCCGCGCCGAGGTCGGGGAAGAACTGGACGCCCTGCTGGCAGAGGACGGCGTCGAACGTGTCGTCCGGATAGGGGAGGCGGTCGGCGGGGGCCACCGTGAACTCGATGTCCGGGTACATGCGAGGCGCCTTGGCGGCGGCCACCTTGAGCATGCCCTCGTTGAAGTCGGCGGCCGCGACATGGCCCGTGGGGCCGACCCGGGCGGCGGCCGCGCGGGCCACGAAGCCGGTGCCACAGGCGAGGTCGAGGACCTGGTGGCCGGGACACAGGTCCACAGCGTCCAGCACCGCCTCGACGAACGGTGCGTTGATCGGTGCGCCGTACTCCTCGTAGCGCTCGGGAGCGCTGCCTTTGAGCTGAAAGCCCGTTTCGTCTGCCTGGGGTGAGCTAGCCATGGGTGAGCTACTAGCACCGCCGGCCGGGTCCGACCAGATGGCGCGCGGCTCCCGGGTCAGGTGGTGCGCGGAAGTGCGAACTCGCACCACACCGCCTTGCCGCCGCCCGGGGTGCGGCGGGAGCCCCAGTTCGAGGCGATGGTGGCGACGATCGCGATGCCCCGGCCGGACTCGTCGGCCGGCTCGGCCCGGCGGCGGCGCGGGAGGTGGTCGTCGCCGTCGGTGACCTCGACGATGAGGCGCCGATCGGTGCGGCGGAGTCTGAGACGCATGGGCGGGGTGCCGTGTTGGAGGGAGTTGGCGACGAGCTCGCTCGCGGCCAGTACGCCGAGGTCGTGCAGGTCGGTCGGGAAGCGCCAGCTGGTGAGGACGCCGGAGGCGAAGGCACGCGCGCGTGGGGCCGCTTCGACGCCGCCGAGCAGCTCCAGGGCGGCGTTGCGGAAGAGCTCGCTGTCCGGTCCCGTACGGGCCGGGTGCTGGAGGACCAGGACGGCGACATCGTCGTCGTGGTCGGCGGTCACGCCCGCCGAGCGGACCAGGCGGTCGCAGACGACCTGTGGGGTGCCGGTGGCGCCTGCGAGGGCGCGCTCCAGGGAGGCGATGCCCTCGTCCAGGTCCGCGTCGCGGCGCTCGACCAGGCCGTCGGTGTAGAGCACGGCGGTGGAGCCGGGGCCGAGGGGAATCGAACCGGAGGCGTGCATCCAGCCGCCCGTGCCGAGCGGGGGGCCGGTGGGTTCGTCGGCGCGCAGGACCGTGCCGCTCTCGTCGCGGACGAGGATCGGGAGGTGGCCGGCGGAGGCGTACACCAGCCGGCCCTCGTTCGGGTCGTGGACCGCGTACGCGCAGGTGGCGATCTGGTTGGCGTCGATCTCCATGGCGAGGCCGTCCAGGAGCTGGAGGACCTCGTGCGGGGGCAGGTCGAGGCGGGCGTACGCCCGGACGGCCGTGCGGAGCTGGCCCATGACGGCGGCCGCGCGGACGCCGCGGCCCATGACGTCGCCGATGACGAGGGCGGTGCGGCCACCGCCGAGGGTGATCACGTCGTACCAGTCGCCGCCGACCGCGGCTTCCGTGCCGCCCGGGTGGTAGGTGGCGGCGACGCGCAGGTCGTCGGGCTCTTCGAGCTCCTGGGGCAACAGGGAGCGCTGGAGGGTGACGGCGGTCTCGCGCTGCCGGCGCTCGCTGGCGCGCAGGCGCTCGGCGGCCTCGGCGTGGTCCGTCACGTCGGCGGCGAAGATCAGCACGCCACTCCCTTCGGGGGTGGCCGAGACCTCGACCGGTGTGCACGTGAACGTGTACGAGCGGCCTCCGGGGGCCTTGCGGGACTTGACCGTACGGGGCTTGGAGCTGCGCAGGACCTGGTCGAGGAGCGGCAGCAGGCCGATCTCGGCCAGCTCGGGGAGCGCGGTGCGGGCGGGCTCGCCGGCCGGGCGGACGCCGAAGGCCGCCACATAGGCGTCGTTCACGTACGCGAGGCGGTGGTCCGGGCCCTGGACCACGGCGACGAGGGCCGGGATGCGGCCGAGGACCTCGCGGACCGGCAGCTCGTCGACGACGGGCAGGAGCGCCGCGTCGGACAGCCGCTCGGCGCGTGCCGCGGGCACGGAGCCCTCCGAAGGGAGCGCCGTCGGCGAATCCTCGGTCCGCGCTGCCGCGCGGCGCTGCGTTCCGGGGAGCCGGGCGCTCCAGCGCGTGAAGTTCACAGTGGGACAGGCCTCGTGGGTTTGAAGAGCGAGCGGTCGGCCCGCCCATGGTGTGGACCAGTGTGTCCGACCGGACCGACATCCGTCAGACGCGGGCGCGGCCGATGGAGTTCCTGGGTCCGGTCAGGACGACCCCTTCGGGTTCTGAGGAGGCTTTCCACCGGCCGCGAGTTCGAACTCCGCACGGGGATGTTCGAGCGAACCGAGGGAGACGATCTCCCTCTTGAAGAGCCCCGACAGGATCCATTCGGCGAGCACGCGGGCCTTGCGGTTGAAGGTGGGCACCCTGCTCAGGTGGTAGACGCGGTGCATGAACCAGGCAGGGTAGCCCTTCAGCTTGCGCCCGTAGACGAACGCGACACCCTTGTGCAGTCCCAGGGAGGCGACCGAGCCGACGTACTTGTGCGAGTACGTCTCCAGGGACTGACCGCGCAGCGAGCGGGCGATGTTGTCGGCGAGGACCTTGGCCTGGCGCACGGCGTGCTGGGCGTTGGGGGCGGTCTCCGTGCCGGGCTCGGCGGCGGTGACGTCGGGGACGGCGGCGGCGTCTCCCGCGGCCCACGCGTGCGTGGTGCCGTCGACGGTCAGCTGGGCGGTGCACTTCAGGCGGCCGCGTTCGTTCAGCGGGAGGTCGGTGGCCGCGAGGACGGGGTGCGGTTTCACGCCGGCGGTCCACACGACCGTACGGGTCGGGAAGCGCGCCCCGTCGCTGAGGACGGCGACGCGGTCCGCGCAGGAGTCGAGGCGGGTCTCCAGGCGTACGTCGATGTTGCGGCGGCGCAGCTGGGTGACCGTGTACTTGCCCATGTCCTCGCCGACCTCGGGGAGGATGCGGTTCGAGGCCTCGACGAGGATCCACTTCATGTCGTCGGGCTTGACGTTGTGGTAGTAGCGCGCGGCGTAGCGGGCCATGTCCTCCAGCTCGCCGAGGGCCTCCACTCCGGCGTAACCGCCTCCCACGAAGACGAAGGTCAGGGCGGCGTCGCGGATCGCGGGGTCGCGGGTGGAGGAGGCGATGTCCATCTGCTCGATGACGTGGTTGCGCAGCCCGATGGCCTCTTCGACGGTCTTGAAGCCGATGGCGTACTCGGCGAGCCCGGGGATCGGGAGGGTCCGGGAGACGGAGCCGGGGGCCAGCACGAGTTCGTCGTACGTGATCTGCTCGGGGCCCGTGCCCTCCTCCTCGGTGGCGAGGGTGGTGAGGGTCGCGGTGCGCTTGGCGTGGTCGATGGACGCGGCCTCGCCGATGACGACCCGGCACTGGTCGAGGACCCGGCGCAGCGGCACGACGACATGGCGCGGGGAGATCGAGCCCGCGGCGGCCTCGGGCAGGAACGGCTGATAGGTCATGTACGGGTCGGGCGTCACCACGACGATTTCCACGTCGCCCCGCCTGAGCTCGGGTTTCAGCTTCCGCTGGAGCCCGAGAGCGGTGTACATCCCGACGTAGCCGCCGCCGACAACGAGAATGCGCGCACGTTCCTTCACTCACCCATGACGCACCGGCTACGGGAGTTTGTCCACAGGCCCGTCAATTTGTGTGACCGGGCGCCTGAGACGCGCAGGGTTGGCCGATTTGCCGGAGTGCGGGGAAGCTTCGCAGGTCAGCGGGTGTGAGCGGGGTGGAAGTAGGGGGCGCAACCGGGACGTATGCGGCCCGTAGCCCGATCGGGGGGCGCTCCGTGCGGAACCTGCCCCTTCTGAATTGACCCCCACTCAACTATGTTCGTGTGTCATCGGGGTGTAGGGGGATGCGCTCGACGGGTCCGTGCGGCGAGACCGCACGGCGAAGGCTGTTCCGCTCGCTCCGGCTGTCAATGGCGGGGAGAGTCTCCGGGGGGAGACGTCATTACCGGGGGAACACATATGCACATTCAGGACTCTCAATGGTCTTCCGCGTCTGCCATCGGGGCGGGCGGCGCGATCAGTGCGGCGGCAACGAACGGACGCGGCGTGGGGGACCCGTCGCGCACGACGCCACTGCGCGTGGACGCACAGCGCAACCTGGAGCACGTACTTCGAGCGGCCCGTGAGGTCTTCGGCGAGCTGGGGTACGGCGCGCCGATGGAGGACGTGGCGCGGCGCGCCCGCGTCGGTGTCGGCACGGTGTACCGGCGCTTCCCGAGCAAGGACGTCCTGGTCCGGCGGATAGCCGAGGAGGAGACCTCCCGGCTGACCGACCAGGCACGCTCCGCGCTGGGTCAGGAGGACGAGCCGTGGTCGGCGCTCTCGCGCTTCCTGCGGACGTCGGTGGCCTCCGGTGCCGGTCGGCTGCTGCCTCCGCAGATCCTGCGGGTGGGCGTCGGCGACGAGGGGTCCGAGGGCACGGTCCTGGACGAGACGCGGGTGCCGCAGCAGCGGTCCCAGCCGCTCTCGCCCGAGCTGCGGCTCGTGGAGCAGCGGCCGGCTCCCCTGCAGGAGTCCGTCGAGGTCGTGTCGATCGAGGACGACGCCGGCGCGGCGCAGCTGCTGGAGGTCGTGGGGCGGCTCGTGGACCGGGCACGTGCGGCGGGCGAACTGCGTGCGGACGTCACGGTGGCGGACGTGCTGCTGGTGATCGCCACGGCGGCGCCGTCTTTGCCGGATGCGGCTCAGCAGGCTGCGGCTTCGGCTCGGTTGCTGGACATTCTGCTGGAAGGGCTTCGGTCGCGGCCGGCGTAGCGCCCCGGGGGCGCTGGTGCGGGTGCCTCCGGCGGGGGTGCGTGTGGGTTCGTTGTCGGGTGCGGGGTCGTGGGGGCTTGTCGCGCCCACGCGGCGAAGCCGCACAACGTCACAGCCCCGCGCCCCTGACGGGCGCGCTTTCGTCAACCTGCTCGGCAGGGAAGGTGGTTGAGTCTTCCCAGTTCGGGTGAACGGTAGTGCTGTGGTTCGGCAGGTCTCCACGGACGAGTGGTTGGTCCGTTCCTCCGGGTAACAGCGGTGGGTCCGTGTGGCACTCTTTCCCGGTGTTCGGGTCCGAGTGTGCAGGCGGGGGCTTTCCGCGATGAGCGTTGACGGGCGGGACGAGTCACCCGGTGAGGGTGGCGCGGAGGCCGGTGGGCTGCCGTCGCCGCAGGTGCCGAGCCAGGGCGGCCGGGCGAAGGGCACTTCTGCCGGAACCCCGGAGGACGTGCCGGCCAGAGGCACCGCCCCGGAGGCCGTTCCGCCGCAGCGGGATCGGCGCGAGTGGCACGACAGCGGCGTACTGCCGCCCCCGATCGAGTTGCCGCCCGCCGACGCAGAGCTGATCGAGCGGATGCGCTCGGGCGACGACACCGCGTACGAGGAGCTGTTCCGGCGCCACGCGGACGCCGTCCGCCGGTACGCGCGCACCTGCTGCCGGGACGCCCACACCGCCGACGATCTCACCGCCGAGGTCTTCGCCCGCATGCTCCAGGCCGTACGCGGCGGGCGCGGCCCCGAGCACGCCGTACGCGCCTATCTGCTGACGACCGTACGACGCGTCGCGGCGAGCTGGACCAAGTCGGCGAGGCGCGAGCAGCTCGTCGACGACTTCGCCGTGTTCGCGGCGCAGACCGCGCGCGGCTCCGAGGTGTCCGACGACGACACGCTGGACCTGGGCGCGGACGTGCGGGCGATGCACGAGGCCGAGCAGTCGATGGCCATGCAGGCGTTCCGGTCGCTGCCGGAGCGGTGGCAGGCCGTGCTCTGGCACACCGAGGTCGAGGACGAGTCGCCGAGCGAGGTCGCCACGCTCTTCGGGCTGGACGCCAACGGCACACGCGTCCTGGCCAGTCGGGCCCGAGAGGGCCTCAAGCAGGCGTATCTCCAGGCCCATGTGAGCGTCACGCTCACCACCGACGAGGAGTGCGCGCGCTACGCCGACCGGCTCGGCGCGTACGCGCGCGGCGGGCTGCGCACACGCGCCGAGCGCGGGCTGCGCAAGCACTTGGAGGAGTGCGCCAAGTGCCGGCTCGCCGCCGGTCAGATCAAGGAAGTCGCCGGCGGGATTCCCGCGGTCGTACCGATCGCCGTCATCGGCTGGTTCGGTGCCGCCGGGTACGCGAAGGCGGCCGCGCTCATCGCGGGCACCGTCTGCGAGGCCGCGCGGGACGGGCGACGGCTCGCCGCGGCCATCGAGGCGGCCCGGGCGGTGCTCGGCCCCGACGACGTGCTGCC
>NZ_JAPWHT010000412.1:0-9169 GCF_027270795.1 Streptomyces sp. ActVer | reverse complement strand
GCGGTCCTGACGGGATTTGAACCCGCGGCCTCCACCTTGACAGGGTGGCGAGCACTCCAAACTGCTCCACAGGACCAGGTTTCGCAGTGCGGATCTTGCGTTGCGCTGCGAGACAGGACTCTACAGGAGGGTGAGCCTCCTGGGCGAACTCACCCACTGTGCGGGCGTCGTTACGGGACGGCGGCGTCGATCGCCTTCACGATGCGCTTGTCGGAGACGGGGTACGCCGTGCCCAGAGCGTGGGCGAAGTAGCTGACCCGGAGCTCCTCGATCATCCAGCGGATGTCCAGGACGGAGGAGGGCACGGGCCGCCCCTGCGGCATCTGTTCCAGGAGCCAGGCGTACTCGTCCTGCATCTCGTGGACCTTCTCCATGCGGCTGGTGTCCCGCTGGACGTTCGTCGGCATCTGCTGGAGCCGGCGGTCCGCGGCCACCAGATAGCGCATCAGGTCCGGCAGCCGCCGCAGACCCGTCTCCGTCACGAAGCCGGGCTTCACGAGGGCGTCCAGCTGCTTCCGTACGTCCGTGAGGTTCGCGAGCAGCACGGCACTCCGTACGCCCTTCAGGCGGCGCTCACAGGCCTGCCAGGCGGCCAGGACCTGCTGCACCCGGTCGACCGTACGGACCGTCGTGTCGACGATCTCCGCGCGCACCTTCTCGTACAGCTTGCGGTACGACTCCTCGTCCCAGGCCGGGCCGCCGAAGTCGGCGATCAGCTTGTCGGCGGCGGCCGTCGCGCAGTCGTCGAAGAGGGCCTGGACCGAGCCGTGCGGGTTCGCGGACAGGGCCAGCTTGTGGGCGTTCGTGAGCTTGTCCGAGGCGAACTTGGCAGGGTTCACCGGGATGTTGCGCAGGATGAGCCGCCGGGTGCCCTTCCACATGGCCTGCTGCTGCTCGGCCTCGGTGTCGAAGAGGCGCACGGAGACGGTGTCGCCGTCGTCGACCAGGGCGGGGAACGCCTTCACCGGCTGGCCGGCCCGACGCGTCTCGAAGACACGGGTCAGGGAGCCGATGGTCCAGTCCGTGAGGCCCGTCCGCTCGATGGCCCCGCCGCCCTCCCGCTCGGCCGTCGCCGCCGCGGCCTGCGAGATCGCCTGGCGCGCCTTCGGCTTCAGACGCAGCTTCAGGGCCTCCAGGTCCTTGTCCTCGGCCAGCTTGCGCCGCCGTTCGTCGACGATCCGGAAGGTGATCTGCAGGTGGTCGGGGACCCGGGACCAGTCGAAGTCGTCGGCCGTGAGGGGGACGCCGACCATGCGCTTCAGCTCGCGCGCCATCGTCGTCGTCAGCGGCTCCTGCAGGGGCACCGCCCGGTCCAGGAACCGCTGGGCGAAGTTCGGGGCGGGGACGTAGTTCCGGCGGATCGGCTTCGGGAGGGAGCGGATCAGCTCCGTCACGACCTCCTCGCGCAGGCCCGGGATCTGCCAGTCGAAGCCCTCGTCCGTGACCTGGTTCAGCACCTGGAGCGGGACGTGGACGGTGACGCCGTCCGCGTCCGCACCTGGCTCGAATTGATAGGTCACCCGGAACTTGAGCGGACCCTGACGCCACGTGTCCGGATAGTCGTCCTTGCTGACATCCCCGGCCCGTTCGTTGATGAGCATCGACCGCTCGAAGTCGAGCAGCTCGGGCTCTGCTCCTGCGATGGTCCGCTCGTGCTTCCACCAGGAGTCGAAGTGCGCCCCCGACACGACGTGCTCGGGCACCCGCTGGTCGTAGAAGTCGAACAGCGTCTCGTCGTCCACGAGGATGTCGCGGCGCCGGGCGCGGTGCTCCAGCTCCTCGACCTCGGTGAGGAGTTTGCGGTTGTCCGCGAAGAACTTGTGGTGCGTACGCCAGTCGCCCTCGACCAGTGCGTTGCGAATGAAAAGCTCGCGGCTGGCCTCCTGGTCGACCCGCCCGTAGTTGACCTTCCGCTGGGCGACGATCGGCACGCCGTACAGCGTGACCTTCTCGTACGCCATCACCGCGGCCTGGTCCTTCTCCCAGTGCGGTTCGCTGTACGTGCGCTTCAGCAGGTGTTCCGCGAGCGGCTCGACCCACTCGGGCTCGATCCTCGCGTTGACCCGGGCCCAGAGGCGGGACGTCTCGACGAGTTCGGCGGACATCACGAAGCGCGGGGGCTTCTTGAAGAGGGCCGAGCCGGGGAAGATCGCGAACTTGGCGCTCCGGGCGCCCAGATACTCGTTCTTCCCTGTGTTTCTCCCGCCCTCCCCCCCGGCCTCCTTCACGTCCTTCATACCGATGTGGGAGAGGAGGCCGGCGAGGAGGGAGAGGTGGACCTGCTGGTCGGGGGCGTCAGCACCCGCCGCAGGCTCCTCCAGATGGAGGCCCATCTGCTTGGCGACGGTCCGCAGCTGGGTGTAGATGTCCTGCCACTCGCGGATCCGCAGGAAGTTCAGGTACTCCTGCTTGCACATCCGGCGGAAGGACGACGAGCCGCGCTCCTTCTGCTGCTCGCGCACGTACCGCCAGAGGTTGAGGTACGCCAGGAAGTCGGACGTCTCGTCCTTGAAGCGGGCGTGCTGCTGGTCGGCCTGTGTCTGTTTGTCGGCCGGGCGCTCGCGCGGGTCCTGGATGGAGAGCGCGGCGGCGATCACCATGACCTCGCGCACACAGCCGTTCTTGTCGGCCTCCAGGACCATCCGGGCCAGCCGCGGGTCCACGGGCAGCTGGGCGAGCTTGCGGCCCCGGTCGGTGAGGCGCTTGCGGGCGTCCTTCTGGGCGGGGTCCAACGCGCCCAGTTCCTGGAGGAGTTGGACGCCGTCGCGGATGTTGCGGTGGTCCGGCGGGTCGATGAACGGGAACTTCTCGATGTCCCCGAGCCCGGCCGCGGTCATCTGGAGAATGACGGACGCCAGGTTCGTACGGAGGATCTCGGCGTCGGTGAACTCCGGCCGGGCGAGGAAGTCGTCCTCGGAGTAGAGGCGGATGCAGATGCCGTCGCTGGTCCGGCCGCAGCGGCCCTTGCGCTGGTTGGCACTGGCCTGCGAGACCGGCTCGATCGGGAGGCGCTGGACCTTCGTTCGGTGGCTGTATCTGGAGATACGGGCGGTGCCCGGGTCGATCACGTACTTGATGCCCGGGACGGTGAGGGAGGTCTCGGCGACGTTGGTAGCCAGAACGATCCTGCGGCCGGTGTGCTGCTGGAAGACGCGGTGCTGCTCGGCGTGCGAGAGGCGCGCGTACAGGGGCAGTACCTCGGTGAAGCGGTAGTTCTTCTTCGTGATCGCGTCCGCGGTGTCGCGGATCTCCCGCTCACCGGAGAGGAAGACGAGGATGTCGCCCTTGCCCTCGCCCTGGAGCTCCTCGACGGCGTCACAGATCGCGGTGATCTGGTCCCGGTCGGAGTCGTCGCCTTCCTCTTCGAGGAGCGGGCGATAGCGGACCTCTACGGGGTACGTACGCCCGCTGACCTCGACGATCGGGGCGTCGCCGAAGTGGCGGGAGAAGCGCTCGGGGTCGATGGTCGCGGAGGTGATGACGACCTTGAGGTCCGGGCGCCTGGGCAGCAGCTGGGCGAGGTAGCCCAGCAGGAAGTCGATGTTGAGGGACCGCTCGTGGGCCTCGTCGATGATGATCGTGTCGTAGGCGCGCAGCTCGCGGTCCGTCTGGATCTCGGCGAGCAGGATGCCGTCCGTCATCAGCTTGACGAAGGTGCCGTCCTGGTTCACCTGGTCGGTGAAGCGCACCTTCCAGCCGACGGCCTCGCCCAGTGTGACGTCGAGCTCGTCCGCCACGCGCTCGGCGACGGTCCGGGCGGCGATCCGGCGGGGCTGGGTGTGCCCGATCATGCCGCGGACGCCGCGGCCGAGCTCCATGCAGATCTTGGGGATCTGGGTGGTCTTACCGGAACCGGTCTCGCCGGCGACGATGACGACCTGGTGATCGCGGATGGCGGCCGCGATGTCGTCCTTCTTCTGGCTGACCGGGAGCTGCTCGGGATAGGTGATCGCGGGCACGCGGGAACGGCGCTCGGCCATCCGGGCCTCGCCCTTGGCGACCTCCGCCTCGATCTCGGCGAGGACGGCGGCCCGGGCCTCGGGCTTACGGATCTTGCGCGCGCCTTCGAGCCTGCGCCCGAGCCGCTGCGCGTCGCGCAGGGACAGCTCGGTCAGGCGGGGGGCGATGGCGCCGAAGGCGGGGGCAGGAGTCGTTGACATACGCCCTCCAGGATCTCACCTCGGGGAAACGAGGGGCGAACGCTTTTGTGCGGGCATACAACAAGGCCCCGATCCGGGGATCGGGGCCTGTGCTGTGGCTGGGGCCGGGGTCGAACCGGCGACCTACCGCTTTTCAGGCGGTCGCTCGTACCAACTGAGCTACCCAGCCGAGAGATTCGCGAGGAATCTCAGCGGTCCTGACGGGATTTGAACCCGCGGCCTCCACCTTGACAGGGTGGCGAGCACTCCAAACTGCTCCACAGGACCAAGCTGTTGTGTGCGAACAGTGTCGCACACGGTTTTACGTGCCCCCAACGGGATTCGAACCCGTGCTACCGCCTTGAAAGGGCGGCGTCCTAGGCCGCTAGACGATGAGGGCTATCGGCCCGCCTGGGCGCCTCGCGGCGCGTCGGGGACGTGAGAAGCATATGGGATGGCGGGAGGGATCGCCAAAACGGTTTACGGGGTGGGTGCGGAAGGGGTCGGGGTGGCCGGGGTGGTGACGGCGCCCGGCTGGTTCTCCTTGGGGAGGTGGCGGCTGACCTCGGCGGTCGTGAGCCCGAGACCGCCCAGTTTGATCTCGTCCCAGGCCTGGAGGCGGCGGGTGTCGCGGTCGAGGTAGAGGATCGACGTCTCGATCGGTGCGGGGTCCTTGCCCTCCAGCGCGCGCAGACCGCCGCCGCCCGTGGAGCCCTCGATGCGCAGCCGGGTGCCGTACTTCAGGACCTCCATCTCCTGGTGGTGGAGGTGGCCGGCCAGGACCAGGGGGACGTCGCCGTCCGTCTGGCGTGCGGCCGTCGGGTTGTGCGCGACGGCGATGTCGACGGGGGTGCCGGCCGCCTTCTGGTCGCGCAGGGAGGAGGCGAGGCGGGCCCCCGCGAGCACCTCCGACTGGTCGCCGCCCAGCTTGGCCGTGCGGTCGGGGGTGAACTGCGGGTCGCCGACGCCCGCGAAGCGCAGGCCCGCCACCGAGACGGCCCGGCCGTCGTCGAGCACGTGCACGTTCTTCATGCGCTCCAGATAGCTCTGGGTGACGCGGCCGTCGTGGTTGCCGCGCACCCAGACGTACGGGGCGCCGAGGTCGGACGCCGGGTCCAGGAAGCCGTTCTCCGCCGCCGTGCCGTGGTCCATGGTGTCGCCGGAGTCGACGATCACATCGATCTTGTACTGCTTCACCAGCGAGGCGATGATCTTCCAGCTCGCCGGGTTGAGATGGATGTCGGAGACGTGCAGGACGCGGATGGTGGAGGGGTCGGGCGCGTAGGCGGGGAGCGTGGACGTGACGTCGTACAGCTTCGTCACGTTCGTCACCAGGCGGGCCAACTCCTTCTGGTAGACGTCGAATTCGCTGACGATGCTGCGGGCGTTGCCGACCACCGAAGGGGCGGAGGAGAGCAGGCCCGAGAACTTCGGCTCCAGGACCGAGTTGGGGTTCCAGGTCGCGAAGGCCGTCGCTCCCGAGGCCACCAGCAGGGTCAGGGCCAGGCCGCCGGCCGCCAGGGCCCGGCGCGGGCGGCGGTAGACCGCGAGGCCGAGGGCGGTCGCGCCGGAAACGACGGCGACGACGGACCGTACGGCCAGGTCGAGGGTGCCGTCGCTGACGTCCTGGGCCACCTCGTCCTGGAGGCCGGAGAGGCGTTCGGGGCGGTCGACGAGGGCCTGGGAGCGGACGGGGTCGAGCTGGTCGACGTCCACGTCGAGGCGGAGCGGTGCC
Organism: Streptomyces sp. ActVer; assembly: GCF_027270795.1. Taxonomy (NCBI): domain Bacteria; kingdom Bacillati; phylum Actinomycetota; class Actinomycetes; order Kitasatosporales; family Streptomycetaceae; genus Streptomyces; species Streptomyces sp. ActVer. The sequence continues at coordinate 3,295 of NZ_JAPWHT010000412.1, read as the reverse complement.
GTGTGGCTGCGCAGTTCCAGGGCGCCGAGCGGCGAGACGTTGATCTTCGTGCCGCCCGTGAGGGAGGGGCGCAGCGTCATCGTGGTGTCCATGGGGCCCACCGGTGCCCGGACGTTCCCGACGGTCAGCAGGCCCAGCCACGCGCCGAACAGCACCACGGTGACGAGGCCCAGGGCGCGGACCCAGGGGTGCGGTTGGCGGACGAGTTCGACGACGGGGGTGACGGGGTGTGTGCGGCGTGCGCGGTAGCGGCGTACGAGGGCGAGGGGAACCCGTCGTACACGGTGCAGAGCGGTGGCGGCAGCGGGGACGCGGGCCATTGGTCCCGTATGCCCAGAGGCGGGGGCGGATATGCGGCGCGGCTCCCGCTCCCGGGCGTGCCCCGGGGTGTGTTCTCGTACGCCGCTTCCCATGGCGTCCGCGCGTCGGTGCCGGACAATGGCCCTGTGCTGGAGATGACGCGCGAGGAGTTCGAGGAGCAGGTCGCCGAGGCGCTGGACCGGATTCCGCCGGAGCTGACGCGGCTGATGGACAACGTGGCGGTGTTCGTCGAGGACGAACCGCCCGCCGACGACCCCGAGCTGCTCGGGCTCTACGAGGGGACTCCGCTGACCGATCGCGGCGAGTGGTACGCCGGGGTGCTGCCCGACCGGATCACGATCTACCGGGGGCCCACGCTGCGGATGTGCGCGACGCGGGAGGAGGTGGTGGCCGAGACCGAGGTGACCGTGGTCCACGAGATCGCCCACCACTTCGGGATCGACGACGCGCGGTTGCACGCCCTCGGGTACGGGTGACGACGTACGGGTCACGACGTGCGGCCGCAGCCTCTCGAAGCGCGGCCGCACCCTCGCGGACAGGCTGACGACGCGCGGCTGCAGGCCCTCGGACACGGCTGACGACGCGCGGGTGACATATCTCTCGTGCCCCGCGGGCGGTTCTCCCGTGTCTCTCCGGCGTTCGCGTGTCTTCTTGCGGGCGGCGGGAGTTGGGCAGGGGGACTCCTCACACCGCCCGGAGGTGGCTGCCCGTGCGCGCCAAGTACGTACCCGTCCGTCTGGCCGCCGCTGCCCTCGCCGTCGCCGCGTCCGCCGGCTGCATGAGCGTCGGTGACGACGGGGGCGACCGCGCGAAGCCCTCGCAGTCGGCCGGGCAGCGGGGCGGTGAGGCGCCCGACGGCGGGTCCGCGGTGAGCGGCGGAGGCCCCGGCTACCGCGGGACGGGTGACGGAAAACACGGACCGGTGAAGCCCCACGAGTCGGCGTCCGGGTCGGCGTCGCCGTCCGCCGGCGAGAGCGGGACGGCCGCTCCGCCCAAGCCGGGCAAGGGCGGGAAGGACGGGAAGGACGGGAAGAAGCCCAAGCCGGGGGCGCCTTCACCGACGAAGGCCCAGCCCACGCCGACGCGACCGGCCCCCGAGCCGACGCCCACCAAGGAAGAACCGCCGCCCCCGTCGCCGGACCCGACCACCGCCGAGCCGTCGTCCTCGGCGCACCCGGAGCCCGAACCGCAGCTCGTGGAGCGGCGGGAACCGGAGCCCCAGGCCGGTGTCGAGGCCTGAACGGGCCTGGTCGCAACGGGCCTGGTCAGAGGGGGTGCACCGGGGTTCGGCGAGAGGGTCCGGAGGCGGTGTGACCAGAGCCTCTCGGAGCCGGTTTGCCTTACCGGGTGGGGGGTGCGTATGGTGGTAGATCGTTTGATCCCATTGCCCGGCGCCAAGTAGAGCGCGCCGTGTGGCGCGTACTCTCCCTTGCCGTGGCTGACCGCATTGAGGCGGTCGTTTGCGAAATCACGGAGTTGACGGGCGCGTGCCGTACGAGACTCCGGAAGGTTTCGCATTCGCATGTCCATTTCCAGTACTGATCACGTCGTCGTGCCCGAGAACGAGAACATCGGGGACGCTGTCGACGAGACTGCCGCGCCTGCGGCTCCCGAGACTCCCGAGGTCACCTTCAGCGACCTGGGTCTGCCCGAGGGCGTCGTGCGCAAGCTCGCGCAGAACGGCGTGACCTCCCCCTTCCCGATCCAGGCCGCGACCATCCCGGACGCCCTGGCCGGCAAGGACATCCTCGGCCGCGGCCGCACCGGCTCCGGCAAGACCCTCTCCTTCGGTCTGCCGATGCTCACACAGCTCTCCGGCGGCCACACCGAGAAGAAGAAGCCCCGCGGCATCATCCTCACGCCGACGCGTGAGCTCGCGATGCAGGTCGCGGACGCCCTCCAGCCCTACGGCGACGTGCTCGGCCTGAAGATGAAGGTCGTCTGCGGCGGTACGTCGATGGGCAACCAGATCTACGCCCTGGAGCGCGGTGTCGACGTCCTCGTCGCCACCCCGGGCCGGCTGCGCGACATCATCAACCGCGGCGCCTGCTCCCTGGAGAACGTCCAGGTCGCGGTCCTCGACGAGGCCGACCAGATGTCCGACCTGGGCTTCCTGCCCGAGGTCACCGAGCTGCTCGACCAGATCCCCGGCGGCGGCCAGCGCATGCTGTTCTCGGCCACGATGGAGAACGAGATCTCCACGCTGGTCAAGCGCTACCTGACCAACCCGGTCACGCACGAGGTCGACAGCGCCCAGGGCAACGTCACGACGATGTCCCACCACATCCTCATCGTGAAGCCCAAGGACAAGGCGCCGGTCACCGCCGCGATCGCCTCCCGCAAGGGCCGCACGATCATCTTCGTCCGTACGCAGCTGGGCGCCGACCGTATCGCCGAGCAGCTCTGCGAGTCCGGTGTGAAGGCCGACGCGCTGCACGGCGGTATGACGCAGGGCGCCCGTACCCGCGTCCTTGAGGACTTCAAGAAGGGTTACGTCAACGCGCTCGTCGCGACCGACGTCGCCGCCCGCGGCATCCACGTCGACGGCATCGACCTGGTCCTGAACGTGGACCCGGCCGGCGACCACAAGGACTACCTGCACCGCTCCGGCCGTACGGCCCGCGCGGGCCGCTCCGGCACGGTCGTCTCGCTCTCCCTGCCGCACCAGCGCCGCCAGATCTTCCGGCTGATGGAGGACGCGGGCGTCGACGCCTCGCGTCACATCATCCAGGGCGGTACGAGCTTCGATCCGGAGGTCGCGGAGATCACCGGTGCCCGGTCGATGACCGAGGTCCAGGCCGAGTCCGCGGGCAACGCCGCGCAGCAGGCCGAGCGCGAGGTCACCGACCTCACCAAGCAGCTGGAGCGCGCGCAGCGTCGTGCCGTCGAGCTGCGCGAGGAGTCGGACCGGCTGATCGCCCGTGCCGCGCGTGAGCGTGGCGAGGACCCGGAGGCCGCGCTCGCCGAGGCCGCT
>NZ_JAPWHT010000411.1:0-9199 GCF_027270795.1 Streptomyces sp. ActVer | reverse complement strand
ACCTGCCGGCGCCCCCCTGATCGCGATCCCGCGGCTGCTGGCCGGCAGCGCCCAGGACGACGGGCGCCCCGACAACAGGGGGCAGGCGGCGGAGGACCCGGACACGGTCCTGAACGCCAGCCCGGCCCCCGCCGTCCGCGACCTCCAGGTCCCTCTCACCGAGGTGTGGCCGGAGGCCGGGGCCCTGAGCGAGCAGGTGGCCACAGCTGGTGACACGGCCGAAAGCCTCCGTCTGCTTGCCGGAGCCGTTCTCCACCGCCGGGCCACACCTGATCCGCTCGCCACCGCGGCGGCCCGCCGCCTGGCGGATCGCGACATCCGGGTGGCCGATCTCGCCGCCGAACTCGGAGTCAGTGAGAGGCAGCTCCACCGGCGGGTGACCGCCGCGATCGGGTACGCCCCGAAGACGCTCGCCCGCGTCGCCCGGCTCCGCCGGCTCATCGGGGCCGACAAGGCCTCCACGATGTCGCTGGCCGATCAGGCGATTGCGGCCGGTTATGCCAGTCAGGCCCACATGACGGATGAGCTCCACCGGCTGACGGGAGTCACGCCTGTCCGATTCCTGGAAGACGTCCGGCTGACCGCCGCCTAGCGTCGATGGCATGACTACTCGAACGACGACTGGGACCAGCAGCGAATTCCGTATCGACGCGGCGCGACAGTTCATGGAAGGCACGGCCCGCGTGCTCGAACGGCGCCGGCTCGAAGTGTTTCTCGACGACGCGCCGGTCGAGCCGGTGCTCGACGCGCTGCGGCCCTACTGGAATCTCGACGGCGGCTTCGGCCACGCGCTCGAACCCGATGTGCGCTGTCCCGGCAGCCAGCCCTCCGCGGCCCTCACCGCACTCGGGGTCCTGGCGGAGATCGGTGCCACGAAAGACCCGATGGTCACTGCGACCGCCGACTGGGTCGCCTCGGTCGCCCGACCCGACGGTGGTGTTGCACAAGTACTGCCCTCCGCACTCGGCCATCCGCGTACCCCCTGGATGGAGCCGAACGACGAGTCGAGCTTCCTGACCTTCGCCATCGCCGGCCGGCTGCACCAGTTGGGGGTCGAGCACCCGTGGCTCGACGCCGCGACGGACTGGAGCTGGCGGGAGCTCGAATCGCAGAATGAAGCCGGCGGCTACACCGTGGAGTTCGCCCTCCAATTCCTCGACGCGGTGCCCGACCCGGACCGCGCGGCCGCCGCGATCGACCGGCTGCGGCCGGCGATTCGCCCCGACGGCACCGTCCTCGTCGCGGGAGGCATCGAGGGCGAACACATCAAGCCGCTCGAACTCTCACCACGGCCGGAAACCCCGAGCCGGGCACTCTTCACACCCGCCCAGATCGATGCCGACCTCGCGCGGCTGGAGAGCGAGCAACTGGACGACGGCGGCTGGGACTTCCACTTCCTCCACTGGATGCCGGCACAGAGCACCGCGTGGCGAGGCATCGTCACCCTCGGCGCCCTGCACATCCTCCGGGAGCACGGCCGGCTCTGAGCGGCCCGGCCGTGTCTGTCCGGTTCAGCGATGCCGGCCCGCCTGCGGAAGGCCGCGGGAGGGCGCACGATCTGCGCCTCCGACGCCGATCGGCACGGTCCTGGGCGCCAGGAGAACGACTGCCGACGCCGCGCGCGCGGACCGCTGACGGCCTGTCCGTGCGACGCGGTTCGGATCATGGCCGTTGTTCTCTGGTGGGAGCCGGTTTTGCCGTGTAGCGTCACTCTCAGATGTCGTGGTTCGCAGTACCTGCCCGCGCTCCGGCGCGGGCGTCTTGCTGTGCAGTGCTGGACCAGGGCGATCACCTCCGGGGCCGCGCGGTGCGGGTCCGATATTGACTGGAAGGCATCAGCATGGCCAAGGGAACCGTCAAGTGGTTCAACGCCGAAAAGGGCTTCGGCTTCATTGCTCAGGACGGCGGGGGACCGGACGTCTTCGCGCACTACTCCAACATCAACTCCACCGGCTTCCGTGAGCTCCAGGAAGGCCAGGTCGTGACCTTCGACGTCACGCAGGGCCAGAAGGGCCCGCAGGCGGAGAACATCACCCCTGCCTGACCCAGCGGTCGGACATCGTCGGCCCCCGGAACACGTGTTCCGGGGGCCGACGCGTCTCTTGAGGAGCGGAACAAAGCAATCGCCCCTCGGTTGATGGTCCCGTACGGTGCGTGGGTTGTCGTGAGGGAGAGGCGGTTGGGCGTGGCACCCAGGGCAGAGACGCGTGCGCAGTTGGCCGGTGCGGCGCGGGCCGCGCTGGGCGGTGGGCGGCGGCTGGAGGCCGCTGAGCGGATCGCGGGCGGTAGCAAGAAGGGCGTGTACCGCCTGGTGATGGATGACGCGACGACTGCGGTCGCCTACCTGTGGGACGACGCCGAGAACTACTGGCCGACGGTCGAGGGCGACGACGACCTCACCGACCCGTTCGCACCCGGCCTCGGGCTCGACCTGTTCCAGGCCGCGCACACGCGGCTCGACTCGCTCGGCGTCCGCGTCCCCGCGATCCGTCTGGTCGACCGCGACGGCGCCTATTGCCCGGCGGACCTCGCGACCGTCGAGGACATCCCGGGCGAGAGCTTGGAGGATCTGCTCGCGCGCGACCCGAGCGCGGCCGCCCCGGTCATGGCCCGGCTCGGGGAGTCCCTTGAGGCGATGCGACGACATCGGGCGTCCACGTACGGCAAGGTGGCCGTGGTCGACGGGGGAGGCACGTCGCTCGGGACGTCGTGCGAGTCGGTCGTGCTGGACCGCGCGCTGCGGGACCTGGCCGAGGCGGCGTCGCGTGATCCGCGGATCGCGGGGGCGCGCGACCGGCTGGAGGAACGGCTGCGGGGTCTGGCGGCGGAGGTGCGGCCGCGCACGGAGTACGCCGTCGTGCACGGCGAACTGGGGCCCGACCACGTGCTGGTGGACGCGGTCGGGAACCCCGTGGCGATCGACATCGAGGGCTTGATGTACTTCGACGTCGAGTGGGAGCACGTCTTTCTACGGATCCGCCTGCACGACGCCTACCGGCCACTGGAAGTGGACGGACTGGACGAGGACCGGCTCGCGCTCTACATGCTGGCGCAGCGTCTGTCGCTGACGGCGGGGCCACTGCGGCTGCTCGACGGGGACTTCCCCGACCGGGCGTTCATGGCGGGCATCGCCGAGTACAACCTGAATCAGGCACTGGAACTGATCCGCACCTGAACGCCCACCGCGTCTCACCTTGTTCCGTCTGCCGGTGTCAGCCGTACGGACACGTCTCCGCTGGGGAACTTCGCCCGCGCCAGGGAGGCGTGGCCGCCCCGGACCGACCCCTGCGTCCGGGCGTGTGCTCGGTGACTGGCTCGGGCCGATCTACTCGACCAGATGGTGTCATGCACGACGGCGCGCCACCACGGTCGCCAGCGTGATCACGAAGGCCACGACCGGGAGGCCCACCAGCCAAGCAACGGGGTGAAGGGCCGTTTCGATCCAGCCGTGGTCGGCGTCGCAGGCGTACACCCCCGTCATCAACACGATGGCCTCGACGACAAAGCCCACCCAGAAGGCCAACAGCGCGACGAGTGCCGCGATGGTTATGGGTTGAGCGCGTGATGGCGAAGGCCTGCGCGCCTCGGCGATCCTGACCGCAGCCGCGGGTACGGGTGTCCAGCCGTCGCCGCGCCTGAGTATCCACACCTCGCGCAAGGCCTCCACGTCGCGTGTGAAGTCCGGTCGGCTGCGGTCGTTGAGGTGAGGCAGGGTGAACCGGCCGCCCGCCGCGTCGTAGATGACGGTGAGGTGCCGCGGTGCCACGTCCGAGCCCCTCTGGGGGGTTCAACTCGGTCTCGATCGCCTGCACGTCCGGCCATGGCGTCTGGCGGCTGCGGCCCGGCGGCGCCCGCGAGGGGCGCGGCCATGGCGGTCCGGATCCAGCCCTTGCTCCCCGCAAAGCGGTACTCGCGACGGTGGGCGGGCCCGTGCACGTGCGTCACCCCCGCCTGAACTGCTGCCGCTGCTTGCTCCAGAACGGTTGGGACTTGTTCTGCGTGGTCCATTTCCAACCGTTGGCGTCAGGAGAGGCCCTCGGGAGCGGGCCTCGGTCCAAGCTAGGCCCGGATGGACAGTGAGAGCGGGGCGGCCTGTCATCACTGTTCATGACAGACGTCATGCGTGTCTGTGACAGCTCGCCCTGGCCATCAGCCGACCGGGCCCGCGGTTCGAGGCACTGCCGTCGGCTGTAGAGCGTGGGGGAGGCGCACAGTGAACGCGGTGCCTTGGAGGCCGCGGTGACGCGTCCGACGTCGTCGTCGGTCCGCACCGGAAGCCGTTCGGTCCGTTTGGAGGCTCCTGTTTCAAATCTCGGCCACTGAACATGATCGTCCTATGAGTCGGCGCTGGGTGACCTTGGACAAGATCGCTTCAGAGGACTGGTCGGCGATTCACTCGTGGGCATGTCGCTCGGAGGCATGCTGGTACCAGGCGTGGGGACCGAACACGGAGGCTCAGACGCAGGAGTTCGTGGCGGGTGCGGTCCGAGCCTGGTCGGACACGCCCCAGTGCCGGTTCCCTTTTGTCGCCCGCCTGGCGGGCAACGTTGTGGGTATGGGCGAACTGTTCGTTCGCAGTCGTGTCCAGCGCCAAGGCGAGATCACGTACATCGTGCATCCGCAGGTCTGGGGGCAGGGCATCGGGACGCAGATCGGGCGGCAGCTTCTGGCGTATGGATTCGGCGAGTTGGGGCTCCACCGAATTCACGCCACGTGTGATCCGAGGAACGTCGGCTCCTCCCAGGTACTGGCCAAGCTTGGCATGACGCACGAAGGGAGCCTTCGGCACACTCAGTTGATCCGCGATGGCTGGCGAGACTCCTTGATCTTCAGCGTGTTGGAAGACGAATGGTCCTCGGCTGCTCAGGGGACGCCGTCTGCTCGTAACTGCTGAGTGAGGTGTTGAGCGGCTCACGGGTGGTCTGCCTGTCTGGCCACCGAGTTGCCGTCCGGCGTGCGATGAACGAGGCCCAGGCCGGGCGGCCAGGTGTCAACTGGCCTTCGGCTGACCGTAGTTCGTCGCGTATGTCTTGGAGCAGACGCGCTCTGGCAGGCCGGCCGCGTCCGTCGTCGCGTGCCCATGCGTGGCAGTGCCCGCCTCTCGTGTGGCAGAGGCGGGCACACAGCGGCGTTTGGATTCGGTCGGTCAGACTCCCGTCGAGTTCTTCACGTACGGCGGCTCTGCCGCTGATTCCGGTACGGCCGTGGGGGTGGGGCCGCCTTCGCTGAGGCCGAACCGCCCGTGGAACTTTCGCAGGAAGCCGGGCGCGTACCAGGCCGAGCGGCCGAGCAGGCGCATCGCGGCGGGGACGAGGACGCCGCGTACGGCGACCGCGTCGATGAGGATGGCCAGTCCGCTGCCCAGGCCGAACAGCTGCATGAAGCTGAGCTTGGCCGTTCCGAAGGCGAAGAAGCTCACCGCGAGCAGACAGGCCGCCGCGGTGACGATGCGTCCCGTGTGCCCGAGGCCGTTGGTCACGGCGGACTCGTTGTCCTCGCCCAGGTCGTGGAGTTCCTTGATCCGGCTGGTGACGAACACCTCGTAGTCCATCGAGAGGCCGAAGGCGATGCAGAACATCAGCACGGTCATGGACACATCCATCGGCTGTGCCGTGAAGCCGAGCAGGGAGGAGAGGTTGCCGTCCTGGAAGATCCAGGTCATGACGCCGAGGGTCGCTCCCAGGCTGATCATGTTCAGGACCAGCGCACGCAGCGGCTGTACGACGCTGCCGGTGAACAGGAAGAGGAGGAGGAAGGTGGTCAGGGCGACCAGGGCCACGGCGAGCGGGAGCCGGCTGCCAACCGAGTCCTTGGAGTCGACCAGTACGGCGTCGACTCCGCCCACCAGGGACTGTGACCCGGCGGGCGGGGCGACCGCCCGTACCTCATCGACCAGGTTCTGCGCCGCGTCGGACTTCGGTGACAGGGTGCTCACCACGCTGATCTGCTGCGCGTCGGGGCGGCCGAGGGCGGCGTTGCCGGGGTCGGTCGTCGTGGACCCTCCGTCGGCGTAGGTTCCCGCGCTGGTCTCGACGCGGACGACGCCCTTGAGCCCGGACAGTTCGACCGCGTACGACTCCAGCGGGACCTTGCTCACGGCTTTGTCGATGACGACGTGCAGGGCCGCGCTGTCATTGCCGTTGAACTTCTCCTGCAGCACTGACGACACCTGACGGCTCTCGGAGTCCTCGGGCAGCACGCGTTCGTCCGGTGTGCCGAAGGTGATGCCGAGGAGCGGGCTCGCCGCCACCAGCAGGACCGCGAGCACGGGCAGCGCGGTGAGCGCGGGCCGCCGCATGACAGTGCCGGCCAGCCGTCCCCAGAAGGGTGCCCGGGAGTCGGAGCGCCCACGGTTCGTCTTCGCCCACGGCAGCCGCCCGCTGTTGACCCGGTGCCCAAGGACGACGAACAGGGCCGGCATGACGAACAGGGTGCTGACGGCCGCGATGGCGACGACACCGACCCCGGCATAGCCGAACGAGCGCAGGAAGTACTGCGGGAACACCATGAGTGCCGCGAGCGCGGCCGCGACCGTCGCGGCGGAGAACGCGACCGTACGGCCCGCGGTACTCACCGTCCGCCGGACGGCGTCGTCCACGCTCGCCCCTGCTTCGAGCTGCTCCCGGAACCGGCTGACCATCAGCAGCGCGTAGTCGATGCCGAGGCCGAGGCCCAGAGCCGTGGTCAGGTTGATCGCGAAGATGGAGACGTCGGTGACGCTGCCGAGGACGAACAGCTCCGCGAACGTGCCCATGATCGCGATGATTCCGATCGCCAGCGGCAGCAGGGCGGCGACCATGCTGCCGAAGACGAGCAGGAGCAGCACGAGGGTGAGCGGTACCGCGATGCCCTCGGCCAGTACGAGGTCCTCGCCCGACTGAGTGCCCATCTCGCTGTTCACGGCGGCACCGCCGCCTGCCTGGACCGTGAACGCGTCCTTGTACGGTCCGGTGTAGGCGTCGATGACGCTCTTGGCGTTCTCGTCCCGTTCGGTGCCCTCACCCTTCACATGCGCGAGGACCATGGCCTCGCGGCCGTCCTTGGAACGGAGATCGGGGCTGGCCGTGTCCCAGAACGAGACCACGTTCTCAAGGTTCTTTTCCTTCTTGAGGTCGGCTGCCAGGGCCCGGCCACTCTGCTGGGCGGCCGGGGTGTCGATACGGCCTTCGGAGGCGCGGACCAGCAGGACCAGGTTCGTCTCCCCGCCGAACTTCCCGTCGATGACCTTCGCGGCCCGGGAGGACTGGGAGGCCGGGTCGTCGTAGCCACCTCCCAGCAACTTGCCGAACGCGCCGGCGCCCAGGACTCCCATGAGGGCCACCGCCATGACGGCGACGACGAGTACCAGCCGGGACCGGCGAATCGCCAGTTCGGCTATGCGTTCAAACACGCCCGATCTCCTTTGATGTCCATACGGTGAAAACGACGCGAAGCGGCCGGAGTTGACCAACGTGGGGGCCGGCGCGGTGCTCTGTGGAGTCTCTTCACCCCGTCAGAAGCAGGTGCGGTGTCGCACTCTTCGTCGCCGTGAGAGACGTTAGTGACGCGGCAGAAGATTTGGCAGTGTTAGATTTTCTTCACACCCCGCAACTTCAGGGTGGCCCACAGGGGTGATCGTCGTACGGTCGCCGAATGCCCGCGGAGGAACACGCAATGGCCCAGCCCACCCTGCGTCAGCGACGCCGGGCCGCCGCCACGCAGGAGATCCTGGACGCCGCAGAGCGCCACATCGCCGAACGAGGACCCGCGGCCCTGTCCCTGCGCGGGGTCGCCCGCAGCCTCGGAATGACCGTGCAGGCGCTCTACCACTACTTTCCGAGCCGGGACGCCCTCGTCACGGCGCTCGTCACCAAGGCGTACGACGACCTGGCCGATGCCGTGCAGGCCGCCGTCGACACCACGCCGGACGACCCGGACCTGCCGCGCCTGGTGGTCGCGGCCGAGGGCTATCGCGAATGGGCCATCGCCCACCCCGAGCGCTTCCAACTCCTCTACGGAACACCGCTGCGGGACTACGCGGCACCGGTCGACGGCCCGACCACCCAGGCGACGCGCCGGATGAGTTCGATCTTCGAGCGCGAGATGTTCGACGAGTTCACCGCGGAGCAACTCGCCGCGGCCGATACCCCCGCACTCTCGCCCTCACTGCGGGCATACCTGGAACAACTGCCCCACTACGGCTTCGGAAATCTGCCGCCGGCCTCGACCGCTCTCCTGCTGAGCGCGTGGGGGCACCTGCACGGCCTCGTCGTTCTGGAGGTGTTCGGACACACCGCATTCCTCGGTGACCACCAGTCCGAGATCTTCCGCATGGCGATGCGGACCCTGATCGAGGACATCCATCGCCGGATCCCCGTGGACGTGAGCAAGCCGCACCAGAAAAACTTGGACGGCGATGTCGAGAACCCGTGGCCTGCTCCGTCCCTGCAGTGAACGCGACCACAATGGCTCGCACGGCACCGAGGAGAGACATCATGGCCAAGTACCTGCTGCTGAAGCACCGCGGTGGCCGCCTACCTCCACGAACGCGACGGCGCCCTGACGACACGACAGCGGCGCGGCTGTATGCCGAGGCGGCCCACAAGGCACCCAACCTCGCCGAACGCGACCACCTCACCCGCCAGGCCGCCCGCCTCAACACCCGCCGGCCTTGCTGACGCCTTGCTTCAAGTGCTTCCGTCCGCGATGACCTGGCGTGCGAGTGCCAGCAGGTCAGGGATGGCAGGGTGCCCGGGACCCTCGCGCCAGGCGAGGACGACGGGAACGGTCGGCGCGTCCGCGAGGGGGGCGGTAGACCAGCGAGGGATGCGTGTAGTTGCTCGGGGTGGCCGGCGTGGAGACCCCTACGGCGCGGCCCGCGGCGATGGCGATGAACCATTCGTCGGTGTTGGTCACCTCGATGGTCGCGACGGGTCGGGCCGTCGGTGGCCACAGGTCCGTCGTCGTGGTGCCGGAGACGGTGTTGAGAGCGATCGGATGGGCGGCGAGGTCTGCCAGGGTGATCCGGGGGAGAGCCGCCAGCGGGCTGCCCGCCGGCATGACCACCACCCGCTCCTCCGACAGCAGCGGCTCCGTGCGGAGCCCGGCCGTCGTGACCGCGCCGCGCAGCAGGGCCGCCTCGACCTTGCCCTGCGTGAGGCCCGCCGTACGGTCGTCGACGCGGAGCAGCTCCAGCGGAGTCCCGGGGCGCGTCCGGTCC
>NZ_JAPWHT010000410.1:0-9255 GCF_027270795.1 Streptomyces sp. ActVer | reverse complement strand
CACCGGGAAGCCCGAGGGGTCGAGGAGGTCAACGCCCTTGCCGTCGCCGGGGGCGCCCGCTCGGTCGAGGTCCCGTATGATCGCCTCGCCGGGGGCGCCGGCGACCAGGTCGTCGCGGCCGTCGCGGTTCACGTCCGCGACGGCCAGGGAGGCGCCGAAGCGGTCGCCGGTCTCGGCGACGCCCGGCACGCCGACCGTGTCCTGGCCGAGGGTCTGCGCGCGGTGGCCGAAGGAGCCGCCCGGGCCGCTGCCGTAGTGGACTTGGATGCCGCCGCCCTTCGCGAACTCCTCCGGGCCGCACGGGTCGTCGATGTTCTCGTCGGCGATCTCGCGGCACTCGCCGAGGGCCAGGTCGTCGTTGCCGTCGCCGTCGAAGTCCCCGGCGGCGAGGGCCGAGACACCGGCGTTGTCGGTGTTCCAGGTGTTGGCCATGCCCTGCTCCGCCGCGTCCCAGGCCCACAGCCGTACGTGCGACTGGGTGAACGGGGCGTCGACCGTCCAGTACGCCAGGGCCAGGTCCGCCGTGCCGTCGGAGGTGAAGTCGCCCGTGGTGAGGATGGGCGCGCGGCCGCCCATGGGGGCGGTGAGGACGGTGGTGAGGATGCCGTCGGCGGTACGCAGCACGACCTTGTCCCGGCCGCCGATCACGATGTCCCTGCTGCCGTCCCCGGTCAGGTCGGCCGCCGCGACCGACCCGCCGTACGCCGCCGGCGCCGCCGGGCCGGTGAGGACCGTGGACCCGTGGCTCGGGCCGCCCTTCGCGCCGCCCACGACGGTGACCATGCCCGCGTCCACGCCACGGTCCGTGACGTCCTCGCCGGGTGCGCCGGCGAGCAGCTCCGCGATGCCGTCGCCGTTGAGGTCCTCTAGGACCGCGGAGGCCCCGAACCGGTCGCCCGCCTCCGGAGAACCGGGCACTTCAGCCGTGGACTGGCTGACCCGGATGCTGCCGCGGGAGCCGAGCCCCTTGGGACCGCCCCACACGACGTTGACGTATCCGGCCTTCGCCTTGCCGCCGACGGCTCCGTCGGGGACGCCGACGGCGAGGTCGGCGTAGCCGTCGCCGTTGAAGTCGCTCGTGGTGGGGGAGGGTTGGGCCGCGGCCGCGGTGGGCGCGAGTGTCAGGCCCGCGGTGACCGCCGCGGCGACGGTGGCGGCGATTGCGTACGTCCGTATGTGCACGGGGGCTCCAGGGTGGTGACCGGGAACTGCGGTTCACCTGTGTGACACCTGGAGGCTGCCAGGGGTTGTGGCCGCGTACGGGTTCGTTGCCGCGTGCTCGTTCGCTGGGCGTGCGCGTCCGGTGGGGCGTCAGGCCCAGAACTCGGCCTCCTTCTCCATGTCCTCCTGGCATTCGTCGATGTCGGTGAACTTGTCCCCCACGATCCGGAAGATGAGGCAGCCGTTCTGCTCGATCCGCTTGCCGTTGCGCTCGGCCGTGTAGCGGTGCATGGAGACGGCGTGGCCCCGGCCGTCGACGAGTATGTGGCTCATCTCGACCTTGAAGGTCCCGTTGGTCTCCTCGAAGAGCCGGCCGTACAGCTCCATGACCGCGTCCTGCCCTTTGTAGTCGCCGGAGAGCATGTGACTACCGGGTACGTGGTGCGTACAGTCCGATGCCATCATGCCGCGCAGGGTGTCCATGTCACCCCTGGTGAAAGCGTCATAACCCTTGCGGACGAGCATTGCGTTCGGGTGTTCAGCCATCGTGATCGCCGCCTTTCTGTTGCTTGGCGTCTTATGGCCGACATTTTGATTATCCCGCGTTATTGGGTTTTTGTGCAGAGTTCGCACCAGACGTACTTGCCCGCCGTGCCGTTGACCTGGAACCAGCCCCAGTCGTCCGCGTACGCGTGCACGATCCGCAGGCCGCGGCCCGTCTCGTCGTCCTGGGGCTTCGCGCTCGGTGGCGCAGGGTCCGTGTCCCACGCGCCGAGCCGGAACGAGTTCCCCGACCGTCTGAGCTTCAGGGCGGCGGGGCCCTCAGTGTGCCGGATGGCGTTCCCGAGGAGCTCGGAGGCGAGAAGCTCCGCCGGTTCGACGAGGGTGGGGAGGTGGTGGCTGGTGAGGATGTCGCGGAGTGCGCGGCGGCAGATGCCTACGGCTCGGGGGTCGTGGGGGATGTAGAGCGTGTACTCCCAGGGTGCGGGCATGGGCATGCGGTCTCCTGGTGGGGAGTGGGTGGGGGGTCGTCGGGGCGGTGGCTCTGTCTGGCCCGGCATGGCGTGGCGTGGCGTGGCATGACGGGGGGATGCACTTCCGCTCCGAGGAGTGTTCGTTGCGTCACTTACGGTAGGGGTAAAGGTGTAACCGACGCAAGGTGGACTGAGATACTCAAGCCCTCAACTCCTGGGAAAGATGAGGAATATGGTCGCAAGGAGCGTCATCACCGCGCGTCAGGAGCGCCTCGGTGCCGAGTTGCGCAAGCTCCGTGAAAGGGCGGGCCTGACGGGACGAGAGGCTGCTCGGGCGCTGGGTATCGCGGAGACTCAGCTGTCCAGTACGGAGGCGGGTCGCGTCGGGGTGAGCGCCGAGCGCGTACGGCACTGGGTCAGCGAGTACGCGTGTGATGATGCTGCGCTTGTCGACGCGCTGGCGGCCATGGCGACCGAGCGTGGGCATGGTTGGTGGGCCGGGTATCGGGAGCAACTTCCGCCCAGTTTCCTCGACTTGGCGGAACTGGAGCATCACGCCACGTACCTGAGGTCATTCGAGAACGTGCACATTCCTGGCCTGTTGCAGACCGAGGAGCAGGTGCGGGCGGCGTACGCCTCTCCGGGGACCACGTTCGGCGAGGAACGGATCGAGGCGCGTGTCGCGTTCCGCCTGCGGCGCCAGGCGGTGCTCGAAGAAGCCGACTACGAGGTGGTCGTCCATGAGGCTGCGCTGCGCGTCAGGTGGGCCGACCGCAAGGCAGCTCAACGGCAGCTGCTTCACATCCTGGAGCAGTCCGAACGTCCCCAAGTCACCGTGCGCGTCGTGCCGTTCGATGTGGACGGGTTCACGATGATCGGCACACCCGTGCTCCTGGCTGGCGGTCCTGTCCCCCAGTTGGACACCATCCTGCTGGATCACCTGCACGCCGGGACGTTCATGGACGCGGAGGCGCAACTGCGCCTGTATCGCCGGGTGATCAACTCCGTGGAGAGCGCCGCGCTGGGGGTCGTAGAGTCGAGAGACTTCATCCACCGGCTCGCGCAGCACATCTGAGGGGACCCGCAATGACACCGGTCATGCAGTGGCAGAAGTCGTCCTTCTCTGACGGAGAGGACGCACCCAACTGCGTTGAGATGGCCGCTTGGCAGAAGTCGTCGTACTCCGGCCCTGAAGATGCGCCCAACTGTGTTGAGGTAACCGCCCGCCAGGGCACCCGTACCCTCCTCCTCCGCGAAAGCGACGAGCCCGACACCGTCATAGCCGCTACCGGCGCCGGGCTCGCCGCCCTCATACGGCACCTTCGCCCGTAGGGCCCGTAGGCGGCAGCGCTCCCTCCAACTCCCCCGCCGCGGCAAGGGTGTTGGTGAGGCGGGCGCGCTCGCCGTCTCCCAGCGGGACACCGCCGGCCTCCGTCAGGAGGGTGCGGGCGCGGGGAGCGTCGTCCAGGCGGAGGGCGAGTTCCGCGCGGTAGACGAGGGCCTCGACCAGCTCGACAGGGTGGGCGGAGGCGCGCTCGCGGGTCAGGGTCGAGTCGAGGATGCGGGCGGCCTGGTGGGTGTCGCCCTTGGAGTCGCCGAGGACGATGGCGTTCTCCAGGGCCTTCGTGAGCCTGCCCGTGGGGTACGAGGGCTCGTCGGGTACGTCCTTGTCCTCCGTCGCCGGGAAGAAGCGGCCATACGGCTCCCTCGGGTAGTCAAACTTGATGACTCCCCGAGGGTATCCGTGAGTGCTACTGGAGCGTGCCGTCTAGGAGCTTCTCCTCCGCGGACGTCGCGCCCGTCGTGGTGACACCCGTCGGGGAACCCGGCAGGCGCAGCGTGTTCACGCTGCCGCGTACGTACAGGTCGGCGCGGCCGTCGGCGTTCGTGTCGCGGAGGCGGACCGCGTAGCCGAAGGACTCGCCCTCCTCCAACGCGCCCGGTACGCCTGCCGAGTTGCGGGCGAACCACTGTGAGCGCGTGCCGGACAGCCCCGACGCGCGGCCGTACAGCACGTGGACGCCGCCCGCGTACTCCTTGCCGTTGATGGCCTCGCCGGGCACGCCGACCGCCAGGTCCTTGTAGCCGTCGCCGTTGGCGTCGCCGGCGGAGACGGACCAGCCGAACTCGTCGTACGTCTCCGGGGAGCCCGCCACGCCGCTCGTCGCCTGGGTGATGCGGGTGCTCGTGGAGGGGCCGGACGACGAGCCGTACCAGACGGAGACCCGGCCCTTGGACTTGGAGTGCACGGCGGTGCCGACCGCGATGTCGCCGTAGCCGTCCTTGTCGAAGTCGGCGATGACGCCGTCGCCGCCGCGGTCCGTGCTTCCGCCGTTGCCCGACAGGGACTCCAGGCGCAGGGTCTTACCGGACGTCAGGGTGGAGCCGCCCTTGACGAACCAGGCGTCGGAGGCGATGTACGAGTCGGTGACGACGTCGCCGATGACGACGAGGTCGGTCTTGCCGTCGCCGTTCACCTTTCCGGCGATGAGGGCGGTGGAGTAGAAGGACGTCGTCTTGTCGAGGGTCGTGACGGAGCCGTGGACGCCGGAGCGGTTGACGGAGCCGCGGTAGACGTACGTCTTCGCGTCGTTGACGAGGGCGAGGTCGGTCTTGCCGTCGCCGTTGAAGTCGCCGGTGGCGAGGTCGGAACCCATCCGGTTGTAGGAGTCCTTGGGCGCCTTGTCCGGGACGGTCGTGCCTCCGGAGAGGCCGTTCGCGCCGCCCCAGAGGATGGTGACCGCGCCCTGGTCCTTGCGGCCGTCGACGTCCTCGCCGGTCGCGGCCACGGCCAGGTCGCCGTATCCGTCCTTGTTGAAGTCGGCGGCGGTGCGGACCTCGCCGAACTGGTCGTCCGTCTCGTCGGCGCCGGGCACACCGGGGCTCGCCTGGCCGACGAACTGGGTCCGCGTACCGGGGCCGTTCGCCGTGCCGAAGGTGACCTCGACGCCACCGCCCTTGCTGTCGCCGCCCCAGTAGACGGCGTAGTCGCGGTACCCGTCGCCGTTGAAGTCGTCGGCGTACTTGGCCGCGGCGGCGGAGGCGGGGGTGGTGAGGGTCAGTGGGGCCACGCCCGCGGCCAGGACGGCGGCGAGGGCGGTGGTGGTGCGCAACTGGCGCTTCATCGGGTGGAGGTCTCCAGAGGAGTGCGTGAGGGGGGGAGGGGAGCCGGTCCGGGACCGGTCCGTCCGGGACCGGTCCGCGGTCAATCCGCCAGCTCGGCCCAGAAGTTGGTGAGAGCGGTCTGGCCCAGGCTCGCCAGCGTCAGGACCTGGGAGCCGGTGCCCGTCGGGCCGGACGAGGTGCCCGGGAGGAGGTGCAGGCGCTGCCGCGTCGACGGGGCGGCGGCGAGCAGTTCGGCGCGGCCGTCGCGGGTGTGGTCGCGGAGGCTGACCGAGTAGCCGAACGCGGCCCGCTCGCCGGGTTCGCCCTCGATGCCCGCGGTGTTGTAGTCGTAGGCGCGGGAGTTCTTGCCGGTGAGGCCGGACGCGCTGCCGCGCAGGACGGTGACCGCGCCGGCCGCCATGCGGGGCGGCGGGCCGCCCGCCTTGACGGACACGCCCGCGTCGGCGGACGTCGGCGCGGCGATGATCTCGCCCGGGGTGCCGACGGCGAGGTCGGCGTAGCCGTCGCCGTTGAAGTCCCCGGGGTCCGGGTTGTCGGACGGCTTTCCGGCGGCGGGCCTCTTCGGTCCGCTGTCGGGGCGGTCCGGGGAGCCGTCACCGCCGCACGCCACGGCGAGGCTCGCGACCAGGGCGACGGCCACCGCCGCCGGCCCGGTCCTGGAAGTGCGCGGCATCAGCTCCCCATGCCCAGGAACTCCGAGGTGGAGAAGGTGAGTTCGGGCTCCCGCGCGAGCAGGCCGTTCTTCGTGCCCGGGTACACGGCGATCGTGTCCTTGGTTTCGCCGCGGTACGTGCGCACGACGAGATCGGCGCGCCCGTCCCCGTCGAGGTCGGCCACCTTCAGCACGCGGGTGGTTCCCCGGGCGGGCGGCGGCACGGTCACCATCCCGGCCTTGGACAGACCCGTCGCACGGCCCTTGAGGATCCGCAACTCCGAACCGCTGGAGACGAGTTCGCTGAGCCCGTCCCCGTCGAAGTCCCCGGAGTCCAGGACGGTTCCGGCGACGTCGAGTGTGCCGCGCAGGGTGCCCGGAACGTCGTAGCGCAGCGCGGTCCCGGTCATCGAGCCGATCGCCGCGTCGAGCCCCTTGCCCTTCCCGAACCGGCCGAACGCGACGTCGACACCGCTCGGGAGGGCGACCGCGGTCCCGGCGGGCCCGGTCGGTCCGCCCGGGACGAGGGAGGAGGTGGACGCGGAGGCGGCGGAACCCTCGGCGGTACGGACGATCAGGTCGTCGTACCCGTCACCGTCGACGTCCACGGCCGGTGGTGTGGCCACGTTCCCCGGTGAGGGGAGCGGCGCACCGGCCGCCTTCGGGGCGCCCTTGCGCGTGAAGGGCCCGCGCAGATAGCTGAGCCGCCCGTCGGAGGCGTGCACGACGAGATCGTCGGCCTTGTCCTTGTTGAAGTCCCCGCACACCGGCTGGTCCGGCCAGTCGTTGCCGAAACGTGCCTGCGGGGGAATCGCCAGCTTCACCGCCTTGCCTGCCAGCCCCCGGGCCGAGCCGAAGAGGATCTGCAGCGGGACCGGCGGCTGACCCTGCCCGTCGAACGGCGGGTCGGTCGAGACGACGAGGTCCGTGTACCCGTCCCGGTCGAGATCGCAGCTCGCCTCGGCGTCGAAGACGGCGGGCAACTGCCCCTTGGTGGCGGGCGCGTTGCGGGCGGCGCTCAGCAACTGCCGGGCGCCGGGGGCGAGTCCGCGCGCCGATCCGTAGACGACACCGATTCCGGCGTCGTCGCCGTGGCTGTCGCGCTTCACGAGATCGTTGAGTACGAGGTCCGGGTGTCCGTCCCCGTTGAAGTCGTCGGCCGCCTTGCTGCCCTTGCCGAGCGGCACGGGGAGCCGGGCGGGGGCCTTGGCGACGGTGAGGGGCTCACGCTTTCCCGCCGAGTCCCCGTCGCCGCTGTCGGCGGTCGGGCCGCATCCGACGGCGAGGCTGCCGCCGAGGACGCATCCGGTCAGGGCCGCCACAATCCGCGTACTAACTCTTCGCCCACGCACCGTGAACCTCATCCGACCCGGAAACAACAACGCCGGTCATCATGCACTTGTTCGAGCCGAGGGTAAATGGTGGTAACACGCCACCATCTCGGGAAGCATGGCCGAACCTCACCGTCGGCCCGGCGGCATGAATACTGGGCGCATGCCGAAGTCCCTGCCGGCCGTGCTGGGCGTGAACCTGTTGCTGGGAGTCCCCGGCGTCGTTCCGGTGTGGCTGCTGTCGTACTTCGCGGTGAACTGGCCGCTCAAGGCGCTCGGCTGGACCGTCGGCGAGCCCACGGAGAACGACGGCATGCTGCCCTGGCTGCTGGTCGGCGGCCCGGTCCTGCTGCTGTTCGGCCTGGTCTGGTGGCTCGCCAACCGCCCGCTGCGGCGCAGGTCGGCCCTGGGACCCCGCGTGTACTGGCCGGTCGGTGTCCTGACGACCCTGGTGCCGTCGTTCGCGCTCGTGATCGTTCTATGACAGCGGGATTGCATACGAAGGCACTGGGCCGCGAGCATGCTCGCGGCCCAGTGCCGTGTCGTGCCGCGTCCTGGCGGGTGGTTCGGGACCCGTCCGTCAGGAGCTGTTGCTGTTCGACCGGGTGAAGAACTCGATCTCCGCGATGGACACCTGCTTCTTGGGGTCGGCGGCGTAGGCCGACCGCACGATGAAGCGCACCGAGGTTACCGCCCCGACCCGGAACTTGCGCCGCTGGCCGCCGGCGCTCTGGTCCAGGTTGATGATCCGGGTGGTCTTCTTGCCCTCGGCGGTGGTGATCACGGCCTCGATGCGGTGCGGGAGGGCCGACTGCGAGAGCTTGTCCGGCTGGGTCGACACACCTGAGGTGATGACCAGGTCCAGCAGCCGGGTCGGCTGGGCGAACCGGGCTTCCAGCCACTGCCCGTCGCCGGACCCCGAGACACCCGGCCCCCACCAGGTGTTGCTGAGCTTGTCGAAGGCGAGTGGCGCGCCGTGGCCGGAGTACGAGCGCGACGCCTTGACGCTGTCCGGACCCACCGCGGCCCGCTTGGCGAAGTGGTCGCGGGTCGCATTCACCCCGTCACCGATGTTGAGCACGAGCGTGATGATCAGGGCGAGTACGAGGCCGCCGACGACCCAGTTCATGACGGCCCCGAAGCCGCGGCGCAGCCGGGGGCGGTCACCGGCCCACGGGGTCTGCGCGACGCCGAAGCCGGGTATCCGGCGCCACCAGGGCTGCCGGCCCGGGGCCGACGGCCCGCCCCCGGCCATCGGCATGGCGCAGCGGCCGCAGTAGTGCCGGTCGGGGAGGTTGAGGGTGGCGCACCAGGGACAGGGGGTGCCGCCCTGCGGGCTGAACTCGGGTCCCGGGGCGCGGACTTGGGGTCGGTTCGCGACCGGCCGGCCGGGCAGTACGGGCGCGACGGCGGGGGACGCGGGCGCGCGGGGCTCGGGGTCGCTCACCGGGATCAGGAGAGACCTGGCCCGTTCGGCCGTGGAGTCGGAGGAGCCGGCGGAGTCCGTGGACCCGGAGAAGCCCGTGGAGCGGCTGGAGTGCGTGGAGTGCGTGGAGTGCGTGGAGTCGGTGGACGGGTGGTGGCCCCGGCTCGCGGTGGTCGGCACCGGCTCGGTGTCGGCGGTGTCGTCGGGGTGCATGTCCGGGTGGGTGTCCGGGCGGGTGTCCGGGCGGGCGTTGTCGCGCGCGCCGGGGGAGAGGTCGAGCGAACCGTAGGAGGCCGGAGCGGCGGGGGAGTTCGTGTCCCACTCCTGGAGTCCCGCCGACCCCGCGCCTCCGTACGCCGCGGGGGCGGAGTCCGGCGCGGTGGCGGAGTGGTCGTGCCGCGGCGGGGAGGACGGCGCCGTGCCGGATCCCACGGGCGCGGCGGGCGACTGCCGTGTCCCGGCACGCCCCGAGCCGTCCGAGCCGTCCGAGCCGTCCGACTGCCGGTGCCCGGCCGCCGAACCGGAACCGTCCGCGCCGCCCGACTGCCGGTGCGCGGCCGCCGACTCGGAGTCGGGCGCGGTGTC